>DATHLI010000134.1:0-22231 GCA_035488355.1 bacterium
ACCCCGAACACCGGCTGGATCACCGATGAGCTGATGTTGGCCATCAGAACGATGAAGCCGACGCCGGCGTAGGAGAGATGGAACATCGCCTTGAACACCGGGAGGAGCGCCGGAATTGCGCCCTGCGACAGATCGGTGGCGAGATGGCCGTAGCTGAGAACGGCCAGGATCCGGCGGTGCACGGGAACCGATTCGACGGACCGCGCTGGTCTACCTTGACCATGAGGCCCGCAGCGATGCACGGCGCGGTACACGATGTGTCTGGGAGGCCGTTGGGTGAAGACGAGGGACGCGGTCGCCAAAGTGAAGCGGCTCAGGCGTGCGCTCGCCGGGGGTGTCCTGCTGGCCGCGCTCCTCGGCATGCGCTCGGGTGTCACCGCGGGGGCGGCGCCTCCGCCGGCGGGGGCTCGATGCCCGCTGACTCCGGGGGACGGCGGGGACCCGTTTTACAAACCGAATGCGCCCGTGCGGTCGCACGTCGGGACCGGCTTCGTGCTGACCGGCGTCGTTCGCTCGGGCATCGACTGTGCTGTCCTCCAGGGAGCCCGCGTCGAGTTCTGGCTCCGGAGGCCAGACGGACAGTACGATGACGCCCACCGAGGCACCGTCCTCACCGATGCCGGAGGCCGGTATCGGTTCGAAAGCAACTTCCCCGGAGGCGACGGCGGCTTCCAACCCCATATCCACCTTCGCATCGCCGTCCCCGGGTACCGGACCTTGACGACGGTCTACCTCCCGCGCGCGGGCGCAGCCGCGGGGACATTCGATATCGTCCTCGAGCCCGAAGTGTGATCGAGTGATGCGGCGGCTGGGGGCAGCGTGAGACTCCGGCGATTCATCGCGTTCGGACGGACGGTGGCGGGGATCCTGGCCGCCGCGGCCGTCGTCGCGCCGGTATGGCCGGGCGCCGTCAGCGGCCGGGCCGCCGCGCTCCCCGACGTGCTTTCACAGGTGTCCGGCCGCCGCGCCTACGAGCACGTCCTCGCGCTGTCCCAGCGGATCGGGCCGCACGTTGCGGGCACCCCGGAGGACCGGACGTCCGGCGAGTACATCGCGCGCCGCCTCACCGACGACGGGTACGCGGTGGAGTGGCAGGAGTTCCAGTTTCCCTTCTTCGCCGTCCGGGCCGTGGCCCTGACGGTGCCGGCGTCGCCGTCGGTCGGCCTGCACCCGCACCCGATGCTCTACTCGCCCTCGACGGCCGAGGGAGGGATCACCGCGGAGCTGGCCGATGCGGGGATTGGACGTCCAGAGGATATCCGCGGGGCGCCGCTTGCCGGGAAGATCGCCCTGATCCAGCGCGGCGCCATCCTGTTTCGGGAGAAGGCGAAGAACGCCGCCGCCGCGGGCGCTCTCGCGGTGCTGATCTACAACTCCACACCCGGGGACCTGTTCGGCGTCGTGAGCCGCGACACCGCCATCCCGGTCGTCGCCCTCTCCGGCGCGGAGGGGCTGCAGTTGCTGGACCTCGTGCACGCGGGGTCTGTCCGGGCGCATTTGAACGTTCAGACCGCGACCGAGCAGCGGACGACCTGGAACATTATCGGGAGCACGCCCGGAACCCGCGACCCGCGCCGCGTCCTCGTGGTGGGGGCGCACCGCGACACGGTGGAGGGGGCTCCGGGCGCCAACGACAACACGTCGGGCGTCGCGGCGGCGCTGGAGGTGGCCGAGGTGCTCCGCCACGCGCCGCTCGCGCTGACCGTGCGGTTCATCTTCTTTGGGGCCGAAGAGTACGGCCTGTACGGGTCCGACTACTACGTCCAGCACATGGGCCCGGATCCCGTGGTCGGCATGGTCAACCTCGACATGGAGGGCGTGGGCGATCGGCTGCAGCTGGCCTGGGACCGGGGAAGCGACGGGCTCGTGCGGTCGGCGGCGCGGATCGCCGAGCGGCTCGGCATCCGGGTGACGATGCAGCGATCCGCCGGAAGCGACCACCAGAGTTTCGAGCGGGCGGGCGTGCCGGTCGTGTTCCTCTTCCGGCCGGACGACCCCTATTACGATACCCCCAGGGACACCGTCGATCGGGTCGAGCCCCGGCTGCTGGAGGTGTCCGCCCGGCTGGCGACGGCCATTATCCTGGACGTCGCCGGCGCGGGGCGGTAGCCGGACGCTATCCGCTGTCCTCGCCGAACATCACTTCCTCGTCGGCGCGACGGTAGGTGTGCAGCTCGGCCGGCGCAAACCACAGCGCCACCTCGTGCTTCGCTTCGTCCACGGTGCCGGAGGCGTGGATCAGGTTTCGCACGGGGCGGCGGCCGGCATTGGCAACGGTGGGCGCGTCAACGGAGAAATCTCCGCGGATCGTGCCCGGCTCGGCGAACACCGGGAGGGTCTTCCCGACGAGCTTCCGGGTGACGCTCACCGCGTGCACGCCTTCCAGCACCGCGGCGATCACCGGGGTGGTCTGCATGAACTCGATGAGCCACCCGCGGACCCGGCGGCCGATCTCGAGCGGGTCGTCCGTTCCCATCATCGCGCGGACATCGAGCCCGTAGCTTGCGAACGCCTCCCGAGTCTTGTCCCCAATGGTGCGCACCCATCCTTCGTCGGATGGGTAATGCCGCTCCAGCACGCTCCGCGTGGCCCGGACCATCTTGAGTCCGACGATCTTGAGCCCGGTCCCCTCCAGCCGGGACAGGATCGTCCCGGAGAGGGCGCGCTGGATCCCGTCGGGCTTGATCAGGATCAGCGTTCGCTCATGCCGGACGTCTGCCGCCACTGTCCCTCCGTCCCCGAGCGTTAGAAGCCGATCGCGCACCCGCCGGCCCGGGAATCCGAGCCCCCCGCGTAGACCCTCCGGCCGGGATCCACCACCTGGATCACCTGGATGCCGCCGGACGACGGCTGACCCGCCGCCGGATACGGGGTGACGACCCGGTGACCGAGCGCGCGCAGCCGCTCGTAGGTCGCGGCGGAGAATCCGCTCTCCATCCTCAATTCAAACGGCGCCCGGATGCTGGCCGGGTCCGTTGCCGGAAAACTCAACCAGCGCGGCCGGTCCGCGGCTTCCTGGACGTTCAGGCCGTGATGCACGACGTTGCTGAAGACCTGCAGGTTCCACGGCGCCTGGGCATCGCCTCCGCGGGTCGCCCACGCCAGATGCGGCCGCCCCTCGCGGGTCGCCAGAAACGCCATCAGGGTGTGCATCGTTCGCTTGCCCGGCGCGATCTCGTTGGGGTGTCCCGTCTCAAGGCTGAACCCGCGGCCCCCGCGGTTGTTCAAGAGGATGCCGGTTCCGTCCACGACCTCGCCGCACCCGAAGGCGGCGGAGAGGCTCGTGATGTAGCTGACCACGTTCCCCTCAGCATCGGCGACGACGAACGCGGTCGTCTCGCCGACCTGCTCCCGCAGGGCGCCGGCCGGCACCTGCTCCTGAGCCCGCCGCGGGTCGATGGCGCGGCTGCGATCCCGCGCGTGCTCCTTGCTGAGCAGACGATCGAGCGGGTTCGACACGAACCGGGGATCCCCCACGTAGGCGAGACGGTCGGCAAAGGCCAGCTTCTTCGCCTCGGTCATCAGATGAATCGCCTCCGCCGATCCCCAGGGGAGGGTGTCCACGTTGGTCTGCTCGAGGATGTTGAGCATCTCGAGCAGCACGAAGCCTTGCGAGGGAGGGGGCGTGGTATGGATGACCAGGTCCCGGTGGGTCGTGGTCAGCGGCGCGCACACCTCGCTCTGGTGCGCGGCGAGGTCCGCCGCGGTGAGCAGCCCGCCGTGCGACTGCGCGTAGGCCGCGATAGCCTCGGCGAGCGGTCCCTCGTAGAAGGCCCGGGCGCCGCGCTCGGCGATCACGCGCATGGAGCGGGCCAGGTCGGACTGCACGAAGACCTCGCCGACCCGGGGCGGACGGCCGTTCGGGAGATAGATGCGGGCGGACGACGGATAGCGCGCGAGGATCGGTGCGACCTCTCCCTCCGCCGTCCGCGCGAACCACGCCGCCACCTTCTCGGTGATGGGAAAGCCGGCCTCCGCGTAATAGATCGCCGGCTCGAGCAGCCGGCCCAGGGTGAACCGGCCGCTGCCCCACTGTCCGAGGGCGGTCGCCATCGCGTCCACCGCGCCCGGGATGGAAGGCGCCAGCATCCCGCGGAGCGGCATGGTCGCTAAGCCGCGCTGTCTGAAGAACTCCGGCGCCGCCGTCTGAGGGGCCGCGCCGCTGCCGTTCAGCGCGAGGACGCGCTGCGTTGCGGCGTGATAGTAGACGATGAACGAGTCGCCACCGATCCCGGTCATCATCGGCGTGACGACCCCGAGCATGGCGGCGACGCAGACGGCGGCGTCGATCGCACTGCCGCCTTCTTCGAGCACGCGCAGGCCGGCGGCCGACGCGAGCGGATGATCCGTCGCCACAAGGCCCCGCTGGGCCAGGACCGCGCTCCGTCCCTGGGGTGTGTCTGTCATGCCAGGTTCATTATACTGATCGGCGCTGGAATGGGAAGGAAAGGGTCCCGGTTCCGGCATACTCCCGGGTGTGAGACCGCCGCCGCTCGTGGCCATCCCGACAGAGTTGAGCGGGCCCCGCGTGCTGCTGCGTCCCTTCCGGCCGCAGGACGCCGCGGCGTTCCTGGAGGCGATCGAGGAGTCCCGCGCGCACCTCGAACCCTGGCTGCCCTGGGTCCAGAGCGTCCGCTCGCTGGTCGACGCCCGCGCCGACCTGGCGAAGGTGCGATCCCGGTGGCGCGCCCGCGTAGATCTGACCATGGGGATCTTCCACCGGGAGACCGGACACCTGCTCGGCGGAAGCGGGATGCACCGCATTGATTGGACCCTGCGCATGTTTGAAATCGGGTACTGGATCCGCGCGGCCGAGGAGGGGCGCGGCTACGTCACGGAGGCCGTCCAGCTGCTCACCAGGCTCGCCTTCGAAGAGCTGCAGGCCGCGCGCGTGGAGATCCGGATGGACCCCCGCAACCTCCGCAGCCGCCGGGTGGCGTCCCGGCTCGGGTTCGTCCTGGAGGGCACCCTGCGGCGGTGCGCCGCCGGTCCCGGCGGCCGTCCCGCCGACCGTCATGTGTTCGCGCTGATCCCAGAAGACTGCGCCGCGCTCGCCTGGATGGCCCCTTCCGGGGGTCGGGCCGGGTGACCTCCCGGCGGCCAACCGGCTCTTCACCCCGTGGAATAAGAACGGGGGCCGGCACCCCCCTTGCGGCTGCCGGCCCCCGCGAGAATGCCTCGAACCTCAGAGGATCAGTCGCCGCCGAAGCCGGCGTTGACCTGGATACTCCCGCTGCTGCTGCCGATAATCAGCCACAACGTCACAGGGTTATCGGTGGGCAGGTTGGACGCTCCGGCCGCTGCGATCAGGAATGAGTCCCTGCCGCCGGGGAGGAGCCTGATCCACGCTCCTAACGGAACACCCTTGATGGCTCCCTCGTAGACGAAATCTCTCTTCCCTTCGTCCCCTTCATGCCGCCGGAAGGAGCCTGCCGGAATCGTGACCGAGTACCCGCCCAGCTGGAAGGTCACATCCTGGATCAGCGGGTCGATGGTGCCGCCCGATCCAGACGTGAAACTGCTCTGGGCGCCAAATGCGCCGGCGGCCGCATAGATCTCCACCCTGGCGGAGAAGGCGGCAAACGGCGCGCGCTGGACGATGAGGAACGGGGACAGCGACGTCACGGTCCCGCAGATGACCTGATGCGTCGTGTCCAGCGAGGTCGTCGCAGTGACCCAGGCGCCGTTCTCATTGTGGAACAGCAGCAATTGGGAAGGGTTGGTATAATTCACGCCGCTGTAGTTGATACACAGTGTGATCGGGCCTGAATACGCCGCCGTGGTGCTCAGGTTGTAGTAGGTCGGCGGTTGTCCCAGCTGGAACCCCGCGGGCGGCGTCGGCCCCGCAGTGCCGGTTGTCAGAGTGGTATTCCCAGCCTGCGTGACGGTGTGGAAGGTCAGGGTCACCGGACTCGTCCCGGTGGTCGTATCGGTGGGGCTGACCGCGATGTTGCTCCCCGCAGAGGTATTGTCCGCGGCGAATGTGGCAATGAACACACCGGTGTGACTGTTGCCGTCGCCAAAGTATCCTACGATCTGACCGAGATTGTTGATCCCCTGGGGGTACTGGGACACCGCGCCAGGGACATCGAATGTGGTGATGGTACCTTGTGCGTCACGCACGAACGCCTGAGATCCAGCAGGGAATGAAATCGCAACCTGGCCGAGGTCATTGATCCCAACAGGATTGGGCCCAGAAGAAGGAAGACCGGGGACATCGAATGGAGTAATGTTGCCCTGCGCATCACGCACGAACCCGCGGCCGTAGAAGTTCGGGTACGAGCCGGCCTCATATTGACCCGCAATCTGACCGAGATTGTTGATCCCAACAGGAGTGGTAAACGTGCCGGGGGCATCGAATGTGGTGATGTGACCCTGCGGATCACGCACGAACCCGTGAGTGTCCCCGTTGCTGTCTTGATAGACCCCCGCAACCTGGCCGAGATTGTTGATCCCAACGGGAAACGTGGATACCGCACCGGGGACATCGAATGGAGTAATGTTGCCCTGCGCATCACGCACGAACCCGTGGGCGAGGAGGGTTGGGGACGAGGCGTCCTGATACCACCCCGCGATCTGGCCGAGATTGTTGATCCTCACGCCAAAGATGCCCCCCTGGCCCGGGACATCGAATGTGGCAAAGCCGCCCTGCACATCACGCACGTACCCTTGGTTGTGAAAATTGCTATCTTGGTAGGTCCCCGCGATCTGGCCCGGATTGTTAATCGCCTGGACGAAGGTGTTCCCCACGACTCCGCCGGGGACATCGAACGTGGTGATGTTCCCCTGCGCATCACGCACGAACCCGTGGTTTTGGAGGGCCTGGGGCGGGCCGACCTGATAGATCCCCGCGACCTGGCCGAGATCGTTGATCCCAGCAGGAGTGGTATACGATGCGCCGGAGACACCGAACGTGGTGAAACTCGGGCCGGTCGCCCCTACGGCGGTACCATTCACGCCGGGAATGATGAGACTTATGATCAGCCCCAGGACCATTGCCCGCAACATCTCGCCCTGGCCAGGCGACCAACGGACGCCGAATCGCATCTGCGATCAACTGCTCCCCTCTGTCAGCAACCAGCGCACGTGATATCTTCCAGAGATGCCATCGGGAATCCCCCTAATTTTAGTTGAGCATCGCAATACCCATGTCTAGCTCGGCGGGACTTCGTGGCTTGATATCGTGGCAGCGCGCTGCGAAAGCGGCGGCGCAATCCGGCGTCGCAAAGAAGGGCAGGGATATATTTCGACCACCGCTAATCCTGATGCCGTGCGCTCGCCTGCCGGCCTTTCTCCGCTGGCACTGTTCATCGCGCTGCTCCCCCCCGCCCCGGCCTGGGGTCCGAATGCGGTCGAGGCCGCGCCGGGCTTGGGGAACGCCGCCGTCGTCGCCGGTGGGGTCACCGAAGATGCCACCTCATCCAACAACCAAGTGAAACTGATCCGGGACGCCGCGGGGCATCTCGTGGTGGCCTACGTCCTGGACGTGAGTGGAACCCCCCAGGTGGTCCTGGCGGTTTCCCGGGACGAGGGCGGGCACTGGACGCGCCTGGCGCAGGTGAGCAGCGGCCCGATCCCGTCCCGGCTGCCCGCGTTGGGCCTCGATGCCGCGGGGCGGCTGTATGTGATCTGGACCCGCTACGACGATGGGGTAGGCAAGATCTACTATCGGGTCTGGGCGGAGCGGTGGGCCGCGCCGCAGGAACGGATCTCCCCGCCGTCCGGGTATGCGGGGTTTCCCTCACTGGCCGTCGACGGGCGCGGGCATGCTCACGTCGTCTGGTACGGGATCCGCGAAGGATCGCTGCCGGCCTCGACCCGGCACGGGTCCATCTATGAAATCTTTTACACGGGGTTCGACGGGCGGGCGTGGTCGCCGCCGCGGCTCATCTCGACGGGTCTTCCCGACTCGGTGAACCCCGCCCTCGCCGCCGATCGCGGCGGCCGGCTCCACGCGGTCTGGTTCCAGTACGATGGCCGCGCGTACCAGGTGCGCTACGCGGAGCGTGACGCCGCGTGGAGCGACCCGGAGACCGTGCTGGCCACGCGCGCGGATGCGTTCAACCCAGACGTCGCCGTCGATGCGCGCGGTGAGCCCCTGCTCGTGTGGGAGCGGCACGATGGGGTGTCGTCGGTGATTCAATTGGCCCGGCGGACCGGCGGCCGGTGGCAGACCCCGGTCGATCTTTCCGAGGCCTCTTCGCCGGCGCGCCATCCCTCGCTGAGCGTCGCGCCGTCGGGCGCCGTGTATGTCGTCTGGGACCGCGACGACGGCGAGATCGTTGCGCGGCGCCTGAGCGACCGATGGGAGCCGGCGGTGCGCCTGACGGCGGATGGCGGCAATACCTTCCCGAGCGTGCTGGCCTCGGGTCAGGGAGCCGGCGTCGTGTGGACCCACACGGCGCAGGGCCGCTCGCAGGTCCGCTATCGTTTATTGAGGACTAGATGAAGCGCCCCGAAGCCCGGGTGCGGCCTGCTCAATTGCCGCCAGTCCGGATTTCGCCCGCCCGGCGGCGGACGTTTCAGCGCCGGCTCCTGAGTTGGTACCGCCGGCACCGGCGAGACCTACCCTGGCGGCGCACACGGAACCCCTACCACATTCTCGTGTCTGAGATCATGCTCCAGCAGACCCAGGTGGACCGCGTCGTCCCCAAGTACCGGGAGTGGCTGGCGCGCTATCCCTCGCTGGAGGCCCTCGCGCGGGCCGGCGCCCGAGAGGTGCGGGAGGCCTGGTATCCGCTCGGGTACAACATCCGGCCGGTGCGGCTGCGGGACATCGCGCGGGCGGCGATTCGCCGTCACGGAGGAAAGATCCCGAGCACGCGCGACGGCCTGCTCGCGTTCCGGGGGATCGGACCGTATACGGCCGGCGCGGTACTGAGCTTCGCCTATCGCCAGGACGCGCCGATCCTCGACACCAACGTCCGGCGCGTGCTGCGGCGGGTCTTCCTGGGGGACCGCGCCACGCCGTCAGAGAAATTCCTGTGGCGCCTTTCGGAGGCGCTGCTTCCCCGGGGCAACGCCTACGACTTCAACCAGGCGCTGATGGATTTCGGGGCGACCGTCTGCAGCGCACGCCGCCCCCGCTGCCCCGCCTGCCCGCTGTCGCGGCAGTGTGTTTCGTACCCGCTCGCGAATCCGTCCGCGGCTGGGTCAGGCGGCCCGGGCGCGTGGAAGGGGTGCTCGGTGGATGGCCCTTAAGCGGGCCGCCTACAATCCCATCGCGTGAAAGCCGTTGTCCACGAAGAGGACCTCGCCCGTGACGCCCCGGGACAGGGGGCTGCAGAGGAACACCGCCGCATCGGCAACCTCTGCCGGGTCGGTATTGCGGCGGAGGGGCGCGCGCTCCTCCATGACGTCGAGGATCCGGCTGAACCCCTGGATCGCCCGCGCCGACGCGGTCTTGATCGGGCCCGCCGAGATGGCATTGACCCGGATGCCGCGCGGACCCAGGTCGCTCGCCAGATAGCGAACGGACGACTCGAGCGCCGCCTTTGCGATCCCCATCACGTTGTAGTTGGGCATCACCCGGCTGGAGCCGATGTAGGTGAGCGTCACCACGGCCGCTCCGGGCTTGAGGACCGGGAGAAGGTGCCGGGCGGCGGCGACGAGCGAAAATGCGCTGACATCCAGGGCCAGCGCGAACCCGGCCCGCGATGTCTCCACGTAGGCGCCGCCCAGGTCGTCCCGGTTGGCGAAGGCGATGCTGTGCACGAGGGCGTCCAGAGCCAGGCCTTGCGTCTGGATCGACTTCGCCAGCTCCGCGAGTTCTTCGTCGCGCGTCACATCGCACGGGAGGATCACCGAGTCCGGGAGCGTTCCGGCGAGCTCGCGCACGTCCTTCTCCTGCCGCTCGCCCTGGAAGGTGAAGACGAGGCGGGCGCCCTCGCGCGAAAACGCCCGGGCGATCGCCCATGCGATGCTCCAGCGGTTCGCCACCCCCATCACGAGCGCCGTCTTCCCGTCGAGGAGCCCGCTCATCGTTCACCCCTCCCGGAAGGCCCGGACGGCACCGCCCGGGGTCTGGGTGCCGCCGTCAGCCCACGCCCCATTCCGCCGGATGCGCGCCTCGCGATCCTGCCGGATGCCGGGCCTGCGGCGCGACCAGCGCGCCCGTTCCGGCCGGCCCGGTGAGCCGCCATCCACGGCGGAAAACCGCCGTAGCGCGCGGACGGGCAGAAGTCGCGAACCGGACAGGACTGGCACTGCGGCCGCCGCGCGTCGCACACCTCCCGCCCAAAGTAGATGAGCCGGAGCGAGAACGCGCTCCACTCCGCCCGCGGGATCACGGCCATGAGATCCTGCTCGATCTTGTCGGGATCATCGTGCGCGGTCAGCGCCATCCGCCGAGAGAGCCGCCGGACGTGCGTGTCCACCACGATGCCTGGGACGCCGAAGATGCTGAGGACGACGTTGGCCGTCTTCCGGCCGACGCCATCCAGCTGGACGAGCTCTTCCAGGGTGCGGGGGACTTCTCCGCCGAACCGCTCCACGAGCATCCGCGAGGCGTTCTGGATCGCCCGCGTCTTGGCGCGGAAAAACCCCGTGCTGTGGATCGCCTGCTCCAGCTCCTCGCGGCGGGCGTTCGCGAAATCTGCCGGTGTGCGGTACCGTTGAAAGAGGCCCGGCGTCACGAGGTTGACCTGAGCATCAGTGCTCTGCGCCGAGAGAATCGTCGCGATGAGCAGTTGGAACGGGGACGAGTGGCGCAGAGGGAGCTCGGGATGCGGATAGCGCTGCGCCAGCCGCCGCGCGATGGCGCGGGCGCGCCGGGTACGGGCTGCCCCAGTCTCGGGCGGCAGACCGGGGTTCCTCCGTCCTGCCCTCCTCACGAGACCTCCTCCGGCCGCCCCCACGTGCATCACTCTATCGTGGGCCCCCGCAGGTGTCAATTTGCCGCGGCAAGAAGAAGCAGACGAGAGGGATCGTCCGGTACATCAGTCGGGGCTCCCACGAGCTCGCGTCCCCTCAGCGAATTGGTGGGAGGGAGAGGTGACGTGGGATGGAGTACGCAGCCCGCCAGCAGGCGGCCCGGAGGCTCATGGGCGATCAGCACATCGACCTCCTCGCGGTCGCGCCCAGCGACGACCTGCAGTACCTGCTCGGGTATGTCCCGCACCCCGACGAGCGGCCCTGCTACCTGCTCCTGGATTCCGGCGGCGCCGCGTTTGTGGTCCCCTCGCTCAACGCGACCGAGGCGGCGGCGCACGTGACCCTGCCGGCGTTCGTGTACACGGACGCCGAGGGTCCGGCGAACGCGCTGACCGCGGCGGCCCGCGCCCTGGGTGGGAAGGCGCCGCGCCGGATCGCGGTCTCGGACACGATGCGGGCGGATTTCGTCCTGACGCTCCAGGCCGCTTATCCCGATGCCCGGCTCGGCCTCGGCTCTCTCGTCCTCGCTCCCCTCCGAATGCGGAAGTCGGCCGAGGAGATCGAACTGCTCAAGCGGAGCGCCCGGCACGCCGACCAGGCGATGCGCGACGCCTGGGCCGCCTTCCGCGTGGGGGCCACCGAGCGGGAGATCGGCGAGGCCGCGGCGGCGTCGTTCCGCAGGTCCGGCTCGGAGGAGGTGTCTTTCACCCAGGTGGCGTCGGGGCCGAACAGCGCGTTTCCGCACCACCATTCCGGCGATCGGAAGCTTCGCCCGGGAGATGCGGTCACCCTGGACCTCGGCGGCCGGCTCGAGAAATACGCCTCCGACCTCACCCGGACGGCCTCCATGGGGAAGCCGGCCGCGCGGCACCTGGAGGTGCACCGGACCGTCGAGGCGGCCGTTGTGGCCGGGATGGAGGCGGCGCGGCCCGGGGGCCTCCTCAAGGACGTCGACCTCGCGGCCCGAGGCGTGATCGAGCGGGCAGGCTTCGGCCAGTACTTCGTTCACCGGGTCGGCCACGGTCTCGGCCTCAGCGTTCACGAACTGCCGAGCGTGACGCACCTGAACACGCAGCCGATCGAGGAGGGGATGGTGTTCTCGGTCGAGCCGGGGATCTACCTCCCCGGCGAGTTCGGCGTCCGCCTCGAGGAGATCGTCCACATCGCCCGGGATGGGGCGCGGCGCGTCAGCGAGCTGCCCCGCGACATCCACCTGATCTCCGCTGGCTGAGGCCGCTGCTGGGCATTCTCAAGGTGGCGCTCCGCAGCCTGGGTGTTCCTGGAAAGGGGCAATAGCGTGGAGGCCCCAGCGGCGATCCTGCTCGAGAACCTGTTCAAGGTCTACGACCTTCCCCCCGGGTCCGCCGGCGCGGCCCAGGCCGTCGCCGCCGACAACCTGAACCTCCGCATCACCGCACGCGAGGTCTTCGGGTTGGTGGGGCCAAACGGCGCCGGCAAGACCACCACGCTGAAGATGATCTGCGGGCTGCTCGTCCCCACGGCCGGCCGGATCGTGGTGAACGGCATCGACGTCGACCGCGACCCGGAGGCGGCGCAGGGCGGCATTGGGTACCTGGCGGACTTCTTCTCACTGTACGATGATTTAAAGGTCTGGGAATACCTCGACTACTTCGCGCACGCCTACAAGATGGCGCCCGAGACCATCGCGGGCCGGATCGCCGAGGTGCTCCGGCTGTTGGGGCTCGAAGGCAAGCGTGGCGCCTTCATCGGCGGTCTGTCCCGGGGGATGAAGCAGCGCCTGGGCATCGGCCGCGCGATCATCCACGACCCCGCGGTGCTGGTCCTCGACGAGCCGGCGGTGGGGCTCGATCCCAAGGGGCGCATCGAGTTCCGGCAGCTCGTGCACGAGCTCAACGGCCGGGGCAAGACGGTCCTCATCACCTCCCATCTGCTCCACGACCTCGAGGAGATGTGCACCTCCGTCGCCATCATCGAGAAGGGCCGCCTGCTCCGGAGCGGCCGGCTCGAGCAAATCCTCGGGGAGGGCGCCCGCGAGCGCCGCGTGCGGATCATGGTCGCCTCTCCGGGGTTTCCGCTTGCCGAGTGGCTGTCGCGCCGCGAGGGCGTGAGAGGTGTGACGGGTGTGGCGCCCATCGGCGCCCAGTTCTCGTTTGCCGGCGGCGAGGCCGAACTGGCGTCGCTGGTGAAGGCGCTCGTGGCGGCCGGCGCTTCGGTCTACGCCGTCGAACCGGTGGGTGAGACCCTGGAAAAGGTCGTCATGGGGCTGTCGAGCGGCGAGATCACGTGAACGCCATGCCGGCCAATCCGGAGCTGACCCGTAACATCCGCGCCCAACTGCGACCGGACCGGGTCGTGACCGGGGCGGTGATCTGCGCCTTGCTGTCCCTCGCGGTCGGATATTCGATGGCGTACACTCATGGAGGCCTCGGGCGCGCCTGGGGGCTCGAGTTCCTGCGCGTCGCCGTGGCGGCGCAGGCGTTCGTGCTCGTGCTCGGGGGCGGCCTCTTGTCCCTGCTCGCGATTCAGCGCGAGAAGGAGATGAACACGTTTGATTTTCAGCGGGTCACGCGTCTCCGACCGCTGGAGTTGGCGCTCGGCAAGCTGTTTGGGGCCCCGGTCCACATGTACTTCATCGTCCTCTGCCTCATGCCCGCAGCCCTGGTCGGCGCGGTCTTCGGGCACGCGCGCCCCACGTTCGTGGTGGCCGCGTATGTCGTGATGCTGCTCGGAGCGATCAGCATCCATGCGCTGGCCCTGTTGCTGTCCCTGTTGCTCGAACGCGGCGTGGCGGTGACCGGCGGGGTCCTGTTCCTCATTGTCTTGTGGCTTAATCCCCTCGTGGCCGCCAAATTCTGGCTGGACCTGGGGTCGCTCAGCCCGTTCTTCGCGAGTGACTTGAGCACGCAGATGACATGGGCGGTCATGCCGCGCCCGCCGGGCACGACCATCTATATATCCGGAGGATACGGGATGACCGATGTGCTCTTCGGGTGGCCGGTCCACCACGCCGCCGTGGCCGTGGTGCTCTATGCGGGCTTCGCGGCCTGGTTCTTGCTGGCGGTCGTCCGCAACATCAAGCGGGACCCTGCCGGGTATGAGATCTTTACGCCGGCGCAGGCGCTCGGCTTCCTGCTCTTCATCAACCTCATCTTCATTGGGTTCTTCCGGTGGTCGCGGTGGAGCGCGGCCGAAGCGCAGGCGGACCTGTTGGGACTCAACGCCTCGCTCTGCTTCGTTCTCGGGGTGGCGCTGCTCCGCAACCGCGACCGTGTCCGCCGCCTCTACGCGCGCGGCCGCCTCTCGTCCGGATGGCTTGCGGCGGCCTGGCCGGTTCCGTACCTGGCCGCGGGGACGCTGCTGGTCGGGCTGGTGCCGGCGGCGATCTTGCAGGTGCTCGGGAAGCTGGACGGGGAGTGGGACCTTGGAGTGGCGCTCTTCCGGGTGGCGATGTTCTCGGCGTGGCTCCTCCGCGATTTCCTCTACCTGCAGTGGATGAACCTCCGCCGCGGCGGCCGGCTCAGGCTCGGCCTGCTCTATCTCGCGGTGTTCTACATCTGCACCGGCATCGTCTTTGGGACGCTCAATCTCTTTGGGACGCCGAGGGGGCTGGCGTTCACATCTGTGTTGCTCCCCCCGGCGGTCCTTTCGCCGCGGCTGGGGGCCTGGGCGGAGACCTGGGACGTGTGGCTCGCGGCCCTGTGCGCGCAGATCTTGATCGGCGGGATATTCGTGAGCCTCCAGCGTCGGACGCTCGCGGACCTCTCCACTCCCGGCCGCCTCCCCATTCCCGCACCCGGTGCGGCCTAGCCGAGCCCGCTGTGGCCCGCGGCGAGCCCCGCAACGACCTGGTCGTGGATCAGCCCGTTGGTCGCCAGTATCTGCCGGCCGTGCAGATCCAACCCGCGCCCGCGGAGGTCGGTCACCCGGCCTCCGGCCTCCTCAACGAGCAGCGCCCCGGCTGCAAAGTCCCACGCATGCGGGCCCACTTCCCAGTAGCCCTCCGTCTGACCGAGCGCGACGGCCGCCAGGTTCAACGCGGCGGATCCCATCAGGCGGATCCGCGCGGCGCCCGTCAGGAGGTTGGTGAAGTGGTCCAGGTTGACTCGAGTCTCGGCCACGTTGTGGGGGAATCCGGTGGAGAGCGTGGACTGGTCGAGGCGGGCCGTCTGCGACACGCGCAGCCGGCGCCAGCCTGCCAGGTCCCCCCACGCCTCCGGCCGGGGGGGCAGGCCGGACACCGCCGCGGCAAACGCCCCCTGCCCCGCCTCCGCGGCGTACACCTCGCCGAACATGGTGTTGAGGACCGCGCCGGCGACCGGCCGGCCTCCGCGCTCGAGCGCGATGCTCACGGCGAACCAGGGGATGGCGCGCGCGAAGTTAAACGTGCCGTCCAGGGGGTCGATGAGCCAGGTGTGCGAGCCCGTCCCGCGGCGCCCGCCTTCCTCGCCGAGAAAGGCGTGGTCTGGAAAGGCCGAGCGGAGGATGTCGACGGCGGCCGCCTCCGCAGCGCGGTCGGCCTCGGTGACCGGGTCGTTCCGGCCCTTGTACTCGACCTGGATCCCCTTGCCGAAGGCGGCTCGGTGGATCTCCCCGGCCGCATGCGCGGCGCGCAGCGCGGCCACAGCGAAAGGTGAGAGGGCGGGCATGCTACACGCCACTATACGCACCGGTAGGAGCGATGTCGAGCGTGGTGGGCCCGCCGCGGCGGGGGGAATGGGGCGTGGAATGAGGCGCGTTCCCTCCGTGGACGCGCGTGCAGGAGTGCCTGGGCATGAGCGGAATGGTACCGTGAGGCCTTAGACATGCCGTATCTCAGCCAGGTCATTGGGAAGCCCGTCAGCGATGCGGCCGGCGAGGCATTCGACACCGTCTCCGACCTCGTCATCTATCATGGGGCCGAGAAATTTCCGCGGATCACCGGGATCCTGCTGAGAGGCGACCGCAGCCGCGTCGCGGTCATTCCGTGGGACGCGGTCGCGGAGTTTTCCGCCTCCGGCATCCGGCTGCGCGTGGAGCGCCGCCGCCTCGCTCCCCGGCCGCTGCAGCCCGACGAGATCCTCCTGCGGGACGACGTCCTCGACTCGCAGGTGGTCGATACCGACGATATCAAGGTCGTCCGCGTCAACGATGTGGAGCTGCGCCAGGTCGGCACCGACGTGCGTGTGATCGGCGCGGACGTCGGCTCGCGTTCGCTCTTCCGGCGGCTCGGGGTCGAGCCCTTCGTCTGCCGCACTCTTGAGCGCGTCGGCCACCCGCTGTCGGACCGGGTGATCCCCTGGAACCTCGTGGCCGTCCTGGGGGGGACGATGACCCCGCTCAGGCTGTCCATCTCGCGGGAGAGGCTGAAGAACATCCACCCGGCGGACCTGGCGGACCTGCTCGAAGAGCTGCCCCGGGACGAGCGGGTCGAGGTGATGACCGCGCTCCCCGAGGAGCACGCGGCGGATGTGCTGGAAGAAGCCGAGCCCGAGGTGCAGTCGGCCGTCATTCAGGAATTGCCCAGCGAGCGGGCCTCCGACATCCTGGACGAGATGAAGCCGGACGAGGCGGCGGACGTCCTCGGGGAGCTCCCCGAGGAGCGCGCCGAAGAGCTGATCGGCCTGATGGAGGAGGACAAGGCGGAAGAGGTGAGCCGGCTGCTCCAGTACGAGCCGGAGACCGCGGCCGGCAAGATGACGACCGAGTTCATTGCCCTGCCGGCGTCGATGACCGTGGAGCAGGTCCTGGCGCGCCTCCGAGAAACCAAGCCGGACGATCAGAGTATCTATTATCTCTACGTCGTCGACGATCAGGGGCGTCTGGTGGGGGTGCTCTCCATCCGCGGCTTGATCTCGTCCGCGCCCGACTGCCCCATTTCCAAGCTCATGCGCACGAACGTGGTGTACGTCCGCGCGGATGCCGGCGTCGAGGATGTCGCCGGGGCGCTGGTGAGGTATGACCTGCTGGCGGTTCCCGTCGTCGAGGCGGACGGCCGGCTCGTGGGGATCGTCACGATCGATCAGCTGCTCGACCTTCTGCTGGAGAAGTACGGCCCCCGGAAGCTGGGCGGCGGGTTCGATCTCCTCCGCCGCAAGGCCGCGCGCGAGGGTTCAGGAGCTGCATGAGCTTTACCCTCCCGCTGCTCCGCCGCGCGACCAGCAGTCGGGCGATGGCCAGGCTCGCGATGTTCCTCGCCGTCGTGGGGCCGGGAATCATCACCCAGAACGTCGACAACGACGCCGGGGGCATCGCCACCTACTCGCTCGCCGGGGCGAATTTCGGCTACGCCCTGCTCTGGACCCTCGTCCCCATCACCGTCGCCCTCTATGTCGTGCAGGAGATGGCGGCGCGGCTGGGCGCCGTGACCGAGCACGGGCTGTCCGACCTGATCCGCGAGCGGTACGGGGTGCGCACCACGACGTTCGTGCTGCTGGCGCTGCTCGTCGCCGATTTCGGCAACACGATGGCCGAGTTCTCGGGGTTGGCGGCGGGCGGGGAAATCTTTGGGGTCTCCAAGTACGTCGTCGTCCCGCTCGGCGCGCTCACGGTGTGGTGGCTGGTGTTCAAGGGCACCTTCCGGACGGTGGAGCGGGTCTTCCTCGTCGCCAGCGGGTTCTATGTCTTCTACGTGATCTCGGGCGCGCTCGCCCACCCCGATTGGGGCCAGGTGCTGCGGGCCACGGTCGTCCCGTCCTTCAGCCTCCGCGCCGGCTACATCATCATGCTGGTGGGCGTCGTGGGCACCACGATCGCCCCGTGGATGCAGTTCTATTTGCAGTCGGCGGTCGTGGAGAAGCGCATCACCGTCAAAGAGTACGGATACACCCGGGTGGACGTCCTGATCGGCTCGATCATGACGGACGTGGTGGCCTGGTTCATCATCGTGGCGTGCGGCGCGACGATCTTCGCCCACCATCTCCATGTGGAGACGGTCAAAGACGCCGCGCTGGCCTTTGGCCCGCTGACGACGAAGTACGCCGGGGCGCTCTTCGCCTTCGGACTCATCAACGCGTCGCTGTTCTCGGCGTCCATCCTGCCGCTGGCGACCTCGTATTATGTCTGCGAGGCCCTCGGGTTCGAATCGGGCATCAACCGCACGATCCGGCAGGCCCCGGTCTTCTACACCCTCTACGGCACCCTGATCGTGGGCGCATGCGTCGTGGTCCTGCTGCCCAATGCTCCGCTCCTCCAGATTCTGCTCCTCTCGCAGGTGGCGAACGGCGTCCTGCTGCCGTTCATCCTGATCTTCATGCTCCTCCTCGCCAACTCGAAGCGCCTCATGGGGAAGTACACGAACTCGCGGGCCTTCAATGCGATCGCCTGGGTCACGGTCGTCGTGATGATCGTGCTGACCCTTGCGCTCGTGGTCACCCAGATCTTCCCCGTGGGAAGCTGAGCGCGGGACTGAGTCGTGGACGTGAGTAGCCGCGGATCGGGAACGCCGACGATCGCCGCCGTGGCCGGCTCCCCGCCGTTCGCGGGGGCCGGTGGGTCACATCGTGAGGGAGATGCGGGAGATCCTGACGAAGCAGGGCTATGATGTCTGACGAGACCTGGACCGATCCCCTCCCCACGCTCCACGACGTCTACCGGGCGCGCCGGGTCATCGCGCCCCATTTGCCCCGCACGCCCCTCCTCCACGCGCCCGCGCTCGACCGGCTCCTCGCGGCCCGGGTCTTTGTGAAGTGTGAGAACGTGCTGCCGACGGGCGCGTTCAAGGTGCGGGGTGGGATCAACCTGATGAGCGCGCTCTCGCCCGAGGAACGGCGCCGCGGGGTGATCACCGCCAGCACGGGGAACCACGGCCAGTCGATCGCGTACGCCGGGCGCCTGCTCGGGGTCCCGGTCGTGATCGGCGCCCCCCGGGAGAGCAACCCTCTCAAGGTGGCCGCGATGCGCGCCCTCGGGGCGGAGGTCGTCCTGGAAGGGCGCGACTTCGACGAAGCGCGCGAGTGGGTCGAGCGGACCGCCAGGGCGGAGGGGTATCGATACGTGCACTCCGCGAACGAGCCCCTCCTGATCGCCGGGGTGGGGACCATCGGCCTGGAGATCATGGAAGATCTCCCCGAGGCCGACGTCATCATCGCGCCGATCGGAGCGGGGAGCGGGGCGTGCGGGCATTGTATTGCGGCGAAGGCGATCAGCCCGCGGGTGCAGGTGATCGGCGTTCAGGCCGAGGGCGCCGCCGCCGTCTACCGCTCCCTGCGGGAGCGCCGAATGGTGTCTGTGGAGCGGATTGAGACTTTTGCCGAGGGGCTCGCCGCGCGGGTCCCGTTCGCGCTACCGGTGACGATCCTTCGAGGCCACCTGGATGAGATCATGCTCGTGAGCGATGAGGAGTTGAAGGACGCCATCCTGTTGGTCGCTGAGGCGGTGCGGCAGACCGCCGAGGGGGCAGGCGCGGCCAGCACCGCGGCGGCCCTCCGGCTGGGCGACCGGCTGCGGGGCAAAACGGTGGCGCTCGTGCTCAGCGGAGGGAACATCACCCTCGAGACCCTGGCGGGGATCTATCGAGACGAGGCCCGGATCCGGCGGGTTGCCGAAAGGCTGCGCGCGAGGCCGGAGGAACGGCCCGCCGGTCCTTCACCAAGCGGAGATCCGAAGGCGCCGGCGGCGAGGACGGGTCGATGAGCCACCGCGATATCATCGAGGCGGCCGTCCGGGGCGAGCGGCCGGAGCGGATCCCGGTGGCGCTGTGGCGTCACTTCCCCGGGGAGGACCAGCGCGCGGAGAAGCTGGCCCAGGCCCACGTCGCGTTCTACCGCGCGTATGACGTCGACCTGCTGAAGGTCACCCCGGCCAGCGGATACTATGGGGACGACTGGGGACTCCGGGCCGGCTACAAGGCGAACCGCGAGGGCGTCCGCACCTACACGGAGCGGCCGATCAAGAAGCCGACGGACTGGGAGCGTCTCCGGCGGCTGGATGTGAGCCAGGGCGTCTACGGCCGTGAGGCGCAGGCGATCCGGCTGATCACCAAAGCCGTCGGGGCCGAGGTGCACGTGCTCGAGACCGTGTTCAGCCCCCTGACGATTGCTCGGACGCTTGCGGGCGAGCAGGCGAGCGTGCGCTACCTCCGGGAAGATCCCGAAGCGCTCCACAGCGGGCTGCAGGTGATCGCCGAAGTCACCCGCGATTTCGTCCGCGCCGTGATGGCGGCCGGGGTGGACGGTATTTTCTTCTCCACCCAGATGGCGACGACCGACCTCGTCACGCGCGAGGAGTATGAAGAGTTCGGTCGCCCCTACGACCTGCAGGTCCTGGAGGCGGCGACGACCGGGCTCGTCTTCCTGCACATCCACGGCGTGCACATCATGTTCGACCTCTTCGCCGACTACCCCGTGCACGTGGTCAACTGGCACGCGCGCGAGACGCCGCCCAAGATCTCGGAGGCCCGTGCTGAGATCAACACGTGCCTGGCCTGCGGCATCGATGCCTGGAACACCCTGGCCAAGGGCACCCCGGACGCGGTCGCGGCGGAGGTGCGGGACGCCGTCGCGCAGACCGAGGGGCGAGGCCACATCGTCACGACCGGCTGCGTCATGCCGGTCGACACCCCCGAGGCCAACATCCGGGCGGCCATTGCCGCGGCGCGTGGCGGCTAACGCGTGCGTCTATAATGGAAGGGAAGGTTGGGAAGGACCCCACGTCCGCGGAAGAGGTGCTCTATGGGTGAGAATCTGACCCGCAAGATCCTGAAGGCGCATCTCGCCGACGGCCGCCTGGCGGCCGGCGAAGAGATCGGCATCAAGATCGACGAGATCCTCATCCAGGACATCACCGGGACCGCCGCGGTGCTGCACTTCGAGGCGATGCAACTCGGGCGGGTGCGCTGCAAGGTGGCCTGCTCCTACGGCGACCACAACGTACTGCAGGTCAGCGAGGAGAACACCGAGGACCACGTGTACCTCTCCACGGCCGCCCGCAAGTACGGCTTCTGGTGGGCGAAGCCGGGGGCGGGGATCGGGCACCAGATTCACCAGGAGCACTTCGCCTGCCCCGGAGACACCGCGCTGGGGGCGGACAGCCACACGGTGCACATGGGGGGCATGGGGCTGTATGCCATGGGCGCCGGCGGGCTCGACGTCGCCGTGGCGATGGGCGGGGGGGCCTACTACTTCGACATGCCCGCGGTCGTCCGGGTCAGCCTGACCGGCGCGCTCCGGCCGTGGTCGACGGCCAAAGACGTCATCCTCGAGATCCTGCGCCAGAAGACCGCCAACGGCGGGTTCGGCAAGGTGTTCGAGTACGTCGGCCCAGGGATCCAGAACCTCAATCTGCAGCAGCGGATCACGATCTGCAACATGGGGGCGGAGCTCGGCGCGACGACCTCGATCTTCCCCTCGGACGCGGTGACCCGGGACTACATGCGCCGGATCGGACGCGAGAAGGACTGGCGGGAGGCGCTGCCGGACCCGGACGCCGCCTACGATGAGTCGATGGAGCTGGATCTCGGCGCCATCGAGCCGCTCGTCGCGCTCCCGAGCAACCCCGACAAAGTGGTGCCGGTTTCCCAGGCCGAAGGCGTGAAGGTGGACCAGGTGATGGTGGGATCGTGCACCAACGGCTCGTACACGGACCTCAAGGCCGTGGCGCAGATCGTGAAGGGACGCAAGGTCCATCCCGATGTGACCTTCTTCGTCCACCCGAGCAGCCGCATGGATCTCGAGGCGCTGGCCCGCGAGGGCCTGCTCACCGAGCTCATCGCCGCCGGGGTCAACGTTGAAGCCGCCACCTGCGGCGCGTGCATCGGCGTGGGACACGTGCCGGCCAAGGGCATGAAGAGCCTCCGCGCCATCAACCGAAACTTCAAAGGCCGGACCGGCCAGAAGGACGACGAGGTCTACCTGAGCTCGAGCGAGGTGGCGGCCGCGACCGCGATCGCCGGAGTGATCACCGACCCGAGAAAGCTCGGGCTGCGCGCGCCAGCCCAGGAGGTGCCGGCGACGCTCGACCTGGCCAACAACCCGAGCCTCGTGCCCCCCGCCTCGCCCCAGGACGCCCCGTCGGTGCGGGTGATCAAGGGTGACAACATCCAGGTCATCCCCCTCAAGGGCGCGCTGGAGCCCGCGCTGCGGGGCGAGGTCCTGATCGTCCTGGGGGACAACATCAGCACCGACCACATCATGCCCGCCGGCGCGCAGATGCTGCGGTTCCGCTCCAACATCCCCAAACTCGCCGAGTACGTCTTCAACCGCGTCGACCCCGAGTTCGTGGCGCGGGCGAAAGCCAAGAAAGGCGGGTTCATCGTCGGCGGCAGCAACTACGGCCAGGGCAGCAGCCGCGAGCACGCCGCGATCGCGCCGATGTATCTCGGGATCGTGGGAGTGATCGTCAAGGACTTCGCCCGCATCCATCTGGCGAACCTGATCAACTGGGGGATCCTGCCCATGACGTT
>DATHLI010000135.1:0-3886 GCA_035488355.1 bacterium
CGGGGACGCTTCGACGTGCGCGGCGAGGCGCGCCGCTCCCGCCTCGGCGAAGGCGCGCACCTGGCGCTCAGGCTCGACGACCATCAGGTGCACGTCGAGCGGCAGGGCCGTCGCCCGCCGGACGGCGCGGACCACGACCGGGCCCATCGTGATCTCCGGCACGAACCGGCCATCCATGACATCGATGTGGATCATCGCCGCCCCGGCCCGTTCGGCGGCGCGCACTTCTTCGGCCAGCCGGCCGAAGTCGGCGGCCAGGATCGACGGAGCGATCCTCACGTCCCGGGTCGGGTCCGGGGTCAGGGCCGCATCTCCTGGATCAGCCGGTTGTCGATGTAGATCTGCACAATCGTATAGCCGGATCCGCTCACCGTGGTCAGGATGGTATCCCCCGGGGCGTGCGTCTTCTGGTAGGCCGTGCGGGCTCCCTGCCCGTCGATCACCACGATCTTGACGTTCTGCTGCCGGGGCCCCTCCGGGACGATCAGGGTAATCCGGGTTTGCTTCCTGGTCGGGTTCCCCGGCGTGATCGGCGCGATCGGCGTGCCGGTCACGATGGGCTGCGGCGGAGGACTGCCCCCGGGACCCTGGGCCGCGGCCACCGTCACCGCGACCGCGTCCCCATGGCGGATCAGGACCCCGGCGGGCGGCGCCATCCCCACCACCTGCCCGGGCGGGACGTCGGGACGCGGCACCTGGGTGACCTGCCTCAGCGTCACGCCAAGCTCGGCGAGGAGCCGCCGGGCGTCGTCCAGAGACCGGCCGACGAGATCGGGCAGCACCAGGGTCTCCGGACCTCTGTTGACCCGCAGGTAGACGGACGTGCCCCGCTCCAGCGATGCCCCGGGGGCCGGATCCTGATCGAGGATCACACCGGGCGGCAGGCTGCTGTCGTAGGCCTCCCGCACCTCCCCCACCACGAGACGCGCCTGCTCGATGGTGAACCGGGCATCGGCGAGCGACCGGCGGCGCACATCGGGAACGGTGACCAGTTCCGGCCCCAGGCTGGTGGTCACGCCGATGAGGCGGTCCACCTTGACCACCTTGCCGGCAGGCTGATCCTGCTCGAGCACGAACCCGGCGGGCACGGTCCGGCTGTAACTCTGCTGGACCACCTGGATGGTCAGATGATCCTTCCGGGCCAGGCTCTGGGCGTCGGCGAGGCTTCTGCCGGTCAGGAGCGGCACAGTCACTTCCGGGACGTTGAGGTACGCCTTGAGCGCCTGCCAGCTTGACGAGACGCCGATGAAGAGGGTGAGGAGTGCGACCGTGAGGGCGACGGCCGGGATCAGCCTGCGCACGAGCTCCGACCGGCGGTCTTCGTCGGCCCGTCCGCCCCCCGACGCGACGATCGTGTCTTCTTTGTCCGGCGCCGGCGCCTCCCGCCAGCGGGCGGCCAGCCCGAGCAGATCCTCCCGCATCTCCTCGGCCGACCGGTACCGATCCCGCGGGTCTTTGGCGAGCGCCTTCAGGATGATCTGCGACGAATCTCGGCTCACCGGCTCGCCGTCGCGCCGCAGGGGCGGCGGCGCCTCGTGGACGTGCTTGAGCGCGATCGTGATCGGGGTGTCCCCGTCGAAGGGGAGGCTCCCGGTGACGGCCTCGTAGAGCACCACGCCGAGCGAGTACAGGTCGGCGCTGCGGCCCACGCCGTGGCCGCGGGCCTGCTCCGGAGACAGGTACTGCACCGACCCCAACACCGTCCCGGTCTCCGTGATCGCCGACGAGGCGAGGGCGCGGGCGATGCCGAAGTCGGTGACCTTCACCTGGCCGTCCCGGGTGAGGAGGATGTTCTGGGGCTTGATGTCCCGGTGCACGATCTCGCGGTCGTGGGCGTAGGCCAGCACCTCGCAGACCTGGGCCCCGATCTCCCGGGCGCGCGACTCGGAGAGCGGGCCCGCCCGCCGCAGCAGCGTCTTGAGGTCCTCCCCCTGGACGAACTCCATCACGATGAAGTGGACGTTTTCGTCCCGCCCGGAGTCGTAGAGCTGGACCATCCGGGGATGGGACAGGCGGGCCACGGCCTGCGCCTCGCGTTCGAAGCGGGCCACGAAATCTTTGTCGTGCGCATACTGCTCCCGCAGGACCTTGATCGCGACCTCGCGATTGTCGGACAGGCGGCGGCCGCGATAGACCAGCGCCATCCCGCCCTCGCTGAGGTAGCCCGTGACCTCGTACTTGCCGGAGAAGATCCGGCCGATCACGGCTGATGCGAGAGCAGGTCGCGCAGGACGCTCTCGGCTTCCTTCGCGCTGCCCGCCGGAATCCCGTGGATGAGGCGCGGGCGGTCGGCGGGCGCGATCCGCGCAACCGGGACCTCGGTCACTTTGATCACCCCGGAGAGCGGCAGGCCCAGCACGCGCGCGGGCGTCCCCCACATCACGGCGACCATGTCCCCCCGGACGCCGAGGAAGTAGGCGTGGTCGAGGCGATACGCCGCCACCCCCGCCGCCAGGAGCGCCGCCAGCCCCACGGGGGCGAGCAGGCGGGCCGCCGCCCGCCCCATCCACCAGGGCGCGAGGCGGATGATCACCACCGAGGCGTTGTCGAATCCGCCGCGCGCATTCGCCAGGCCCAGCAGGACGCTGCACGCCTCCTCCGCGTCGGGCGACGACCTGATCACCGAGTGGATCTCCGGCGACGGGACGGCGGTGTGGAGGCCGTCGGTCGCAAGCACCACGACGTCTCCCGGCCGGAGCGGTTCGTCGATCACGTCGATGTCGACGTCCGGCGCGGCGCCGAGGGCGCGGGTCAGGATGTGCCGCTGGGCGTGCGTCTCGACCTCGGCGGGGGTGAGGCTGCCGCGGCGCGCCAGCTCCGAGACGAGCGAATGGTCGGCGGTCAGCTGACGCACGTCCTGTGCGCGGAGGAGGTAGGCGCGGCTGTCGCCGACGTGAGCGATGATGCCCGCGCGGCCGTCGGCGAGGAACGCGGTGCAGGTCGTCGCCATGCCCGTCAACCCCTCAGCCTGGGCGTGCGCGTAGATCGCCTTGTTCGCGCGCCGGAACGCGTCGCCCAGGGCGTCGCGGGCGGGGGACCCGCCCGCCAGGAGCGCCGGCAGCTCTTTGCGGAGCGTCTCCACGACCATGGTGCTGGCGAGATCCCCTCTCGCGTGCCCGCCGAGCCCGTCGGCCACCGCGAAGAGCGCGGCCCCCCGGCCCACATCGTCGACGAGGAGAATGCGGTCCTCGTTCACTTCCCGCACCCGCCCGGTCTCGCTCCGACCGACGCCGCGGGCCGCCAGACCCGCAAGACGCATCACGAAGACCGCGCGCCCTGCGATGCTGACGCGTGAGCCCCTCCCGGGGAAACGCCCTGCGCTCCCTGCGCTGCCGGCGTCCAGCGTGAAGGCCGGCCCAGGCCCGCGGCGAGCCGGAGCTGCCCGCACGCCGCCTGGATCTCGACCCCCCGTTCGATCCGCACGGTCACCGGGAGCCCGGCGGACCGGACGGCGGACGCGAACGCCCGAACGCGGGGAATGGGAGGACGGCGGTACACGATCCCGTCGACGGGATTGAGAGGAATCAGGTTCACGTGACTGCGGACTCCGGCGAGGAGGCGGCCCAGGGCGCGCGCCTCGACCGGCCCATCGTTGACGCCGTCGATGAGCACGTACTCGAATGTCAGCCGCCGCCCGGTCGCCTCGATGTATTCGCGGCACGCCGCCATCAGCTCGGCGAGCGGATACCGCTGGTTGACGGGTACGAGCTGATCCCGCAGGGAGTCGGCGGGCGCGTGCAGGGAGACGGCCAGTGTCATCTGCAGCCGCTCCCGCGCGAGCTGCCGGATCTGCGGCGCGAGGCCGACGGTGGAGACCGTGATGTGCCGCATGCCGATGCCCATCCCGTAGGGGGCGGCGAGAATCCGCACGGCGCGCACGGTGGCG
>DATHLI010000136.1:0-3457 GCA_035488355.1 bacterium
ACCCGTGTGCGAGCGCGGCCGCGGCTCCGCCTACGGGTTGGGCCGTTCTCATCGAGCACAACGCGTTCGACGGCCGCTACTCCGACCTCCCGGTCGCGTACATCAACTCGACGCGCATGCTGACGCTCCTCCTCCACCGAGAATGGCCGTCCGACCACATCCTCCTCGTCCGCGACAACCTCGATCCCAGGCTCCTGCGGCATGCGGCCGGATGGCTGGCCGCCCGCGTCCACACCGGGGACACCGCCCTCCTGTATGTCGCCGGCGAGTACCGGTTCTTCGATCGCGATCTGAGTTGGGACGCGGCGCTTCCCGGTCTCTGGAAGCGCCTCCCGACCTCCCGGCGGGTGCTGATTGTCGAAACATGTCACGCGGAGCGCCTCACCGCCGCCGTCCGCGGGATCCCGGGGGTCGCGCTCGCCGCCGTCGGCGGCGAGGAGATGAACTGGTGGGGGGTGCGTGAGGGCCACCACCTCATTCGGGGAGGATCCTTTACCTACTTCCTCACACAGGCGCTCGCAGCGCAACCGAAAGACGGCCCCATGGACTTTGGCGCCGCGTTCCCCGAGGCCGTCGCGGGGACCCAGTCCTACTTCAGGACCGTGATCTCGACCACACCGGGCGCGCTCGATGCGTTCCACGCCAGGGGACAGTATCCGGAGCGCCTGGTCCGCTTCCCGAATCCACACCTGAGCACCAGCAGCGCCCCCGACGAGGTCATCGCCCAAGCCACACCCGCACCATAGCCGGACTGCCGCCGCCGGGTTTCGTACACCCGCGACGCCGCCTACGGCTTGTGCTCCCGGCCCCACTCCATTTGCGTATCGCGCAAGAGATCGACCGCGTGGCGGAGCACCGGCACGATCACCACCATCCATTCGCGGACGCCCCGGGGGCTGCCGGGGAGATTCACGATCAACGTGCGGCCGCGGATGCCGGCGACCGCGCGCGAGAGCATCGACAGCGGCGATGACGGTGCCGTGGCCAGCCGCGCCGCCTCGGGAATGCCGGGCACCTGCCGCTCGATCACGCGCAGGGTCGCCTCCGGGGTCACGTCCTTGGGCGCCACCCCGCTCCCCCCGGTAGTCAGCACCAGGTTGACCCGCAGCGTGTCGGCCATGTCGGACAGCGTCTTGGCGATCATCTCGAGGTCGTCGGGCACCACCACGTGCGCGACGACCTCGCCCCCCTCGGCGGCGAGCAGCTGGGCGAGATACAGCCCGCTCTCGTTCTTGCCCTGGCCGCGGCTGACGCGCTCGCTGGCCGTCAGGATGGCGCAGCGCACGCCCCGCAGACGTTTGTCCTCGCTCACCGCCGGCGCCGCTCCCCTGCCCGACCCCGCACTCCGCTGCCGCGCCGGCCCGCGGGCTCGGGCCGCACGTACATCCCGGACTTGCCTCCGGACTTGCGCATGAGCCGGAGATTCTCGATGCGCATCCCCCGCTCGGCGGCCTTCAGCATGTCGTAGACCGTCAGCCCGGCCGCGGCGACGGCCACGAGCGCCTCCATCTCCGCCCCGGTGCGGCCGACCGTCCGCACCCGCGCCTCGATCCGCACCCGCGACGTGCGGGGATCGGCGCTGAGGTCGACGGCGATCCCGGTCAGCGGGATCGGGTGACAGAGCGGGATCAGCTCCCACGTCCGCTTGGCCGCGGCGATCGCGGCCACCTGGGCGACCTGCAGGACGTCGCCCTTGCGGGCCGACCGCTCGGTGACGAGCCTGAGCGTGGCGGGCTCCATCACGACCTCGCCACGGGCCACGGCCTCCCGCACGGTCTCGCGCTTGCCGCCGACATCCACCATCCGCGCGCGGCCGTGCCGGTCCAGGTGGGTCAGCAGCGGGCCGGAGCGCCGGGGCCGGCGCTGGGGCCGCGCCCGCGCGCCGGCCCCGGCGGATGTCCCCCGCCGATCAGTGGACACGCTTCTCGTACCCGCGCCAGTAGGGCTCCCGCAGTTCGTGCTTCATGATCTTGCCGGTCCCGGTCTTGGGGAGGCTCTCCCGAAACTCGACCGAACTCGGCAGCTTGAACCCCGCCAGGTGCCGCCGGCAGTGGACCACGATCTCTTCGGCGCTCGCCCGCTGCCCCGGCTTGAGCACGATGAGCGCCTTGGGAGTCTCCCCCCACCGTTCGTCCGGCACCGCGATCACGGTGCACTCGAAGACCGCGGGATGGGCGGCGATGACCTTCTCGACCTCGATGGAGGAGATGTTCTCCCCGCCGCTGATGATGATGTCTTTCTTGCGGTCGACGATCGTCACGTAGCCCTCGGTATCGACGACCGCCATATCCCCGGTGTGGAACCAGCCGCCGCGGATGGCCTCGGCAGTCCCTTCGGGGTCCCGGTAATAACCCTCCATCACGACGTTGCTCCTCGCCACGATCTCACCCACGGTCGCGCCGTCGGGCGGCACCTCGCGTCCCTCGCCGTCGACCACCCGCATGTCGACCCCGACGATCTCGAATCCGGTCGTAGAGCGGCGCCGCAGGTCGTCGTCGGCCGTCCCGCCGAGGTGGGCCTTGGGGAGCGCTTTCGAGAGGAGCGGCGCGGTCTCGGTCAGCCCGTAGCCGACCATGCACAGGCACCCCAGTTTCTCCTCCATCACCCGGATGAGGCTCGGGGAGGCCGGGGCGCCCCCGCTGATGGCCCGGCGCAGGCTCGTGAGGTCGAAGGTCCCGATCGTCGGCTCGTTGACCAGCATGTTGTAGATCGACGGGACCCCCAGCAGGACCGTGATGCGCTCGCGCTCGACGAGCCGGAGGATGTCCAGGGCGACGACCTTGCGCAGCATCACGTGCGTCCCCCCGACCGCCGTCAGGTACTGCGGGGTCCCCCACCCGTTGACGTGGAACAGGGGCACGACGTGCAGGACCCGGTCCGCGTCCGACATCCGCATCATGATGCTGAAGTACAACGCGTGCAGCGCCAGACTGCGGTGGGTGAGCGCCACCCCCTTCGGCCGCCCGGTCGTGCCGCTGGTGTAGAACAGTTCGCAGATCGCGTTTTCGTCCACCGCAAAGATCTCCGGCCCCGGTTCGGGGCTGGCCCGGGCCAGCAGCGTCTCGTAGGCATGGGCCTCGGGGTCCTCTCCCTCAATGATCACCAGGTGCCGGAGCCGAGGGACGCGGGGGCGCACGCGGTCGACGAGATCCTGGAAGTCACGATGGTAGCAGAGCACCGCCGCCCCGGAATGCTCCAGCACGTAGGCGATTTCGTCGGGGCTCAGGCGGATGTTGATCGGGGTCAGCACGCAGCCGGCCTGCAGGACCCCGTAGTAGGCTTCGAGCAGGTGGTGGGTGTTGTAGGTGATGAACGCCACCCGGTCGCCCGGCGCCACGTCGAGGGCGCGGAGGGCGCCGGCGAGACGATCGGCGCGCTCGCCGAACTCCCGGTAGGTAAAGCGCCGCTCCCCGTCGATGACGCCGATCTTGTCGCCGAAATTCCGCACCGCCCGCCG
>DATHLI010000137.1:0-4641 GCA_035488355.1 bacterium
CGCGAGGTATCCCCAGTTCCCCGCGCGCGGCGCCCCGAAGGCCAGCACATCCCCGGCCTCGAGCCGCTGGGCCGTCCACATGCCGGCGGTCCGGCCGTTGACCGTCGGCGCATGGTCCGCGCCCCCAAGCGCAATGGCGACGGGGCGGACGGCCCGCAGGCGGGGCCCCGGGAAGGTAAACTCCAGCGCCGCGGCGCCGGGCCCGTTGCCGATCAGCAGATTCGTCACGCGCAGCCCGAGCGAATCCATGGCGCCGCTCTGGGGGAGCCCGAACCGCCGGCGGCCGGCGCGGCCCAGATCCTGGACCGTGGTCAACAACCCTCCGGACTCGACCAGCAGCGCAGGACGCGGTGAGGCGGAGGGCGGCGACGCGTCCGCGTCCCCCGGATCCCGCTCGTACTCGGCTTCGGACATCGGCACGAACCGCACGCGATTCCCCGCCTCCAGCAGGAATGGGTTCGAGCGCGATGGATCGTAGATCCGAAGGGGCGTCCGCCCGATCAGCCGCCACCCCCCCGGGCTCTCGATGGGGTAGACACCGGTCTGGAGGCCCGCGATCGCCACGGAGCGGCCGGGGACGCGGATGCGCGGAGACGCCAGGCGCGCCACGCGCAGCCGGGGCGGCAGGGTGCCCATGTAGGGAAAGCCGGGCGTGAATCCGAGCATGAACACCCGGTATTCTTCCCCGGTGTGCAGGGCGATGACCTCGGACTCGGACAGTCCGGCCTCCTGCGCGACGCCGGCGAGGTCGGGACCCAAGGCCCCGCCATAGGCCACCGGGATCGCGATCGGACGGCCCGGGGGCAGGTCCGCGGGATCGGCACGGGCGGTGATCTCCTCAACGGTCCGCCGGATCTGCCCGGCCGTGGTCCGCAGCGGGTCGTAGACGACCAGGAGCGACCGGTAGGTCGGCACCACCTCGACCACGCCGTCGGGAGGCCGGGACTCGACGGCGCGCCCGAGCGCCAGGACCGCGGCGTTGGCCGCCTCGGAGATTTCGTCTCCCCCATACTGGACGACGAGCCCGGCATCCCCCAGCGGCAGCAGGCGGGGGGCCGCGGCCCGGGGACGCGCGTTCACGACGGAGACGGCGCCGGCGAGCGCGGGTAGGAGCCGAGCACGCGAAGAAACGTCGTCTGCCGCTGCAGGTCGTCGAGCGCCTCCCGGATCCGGCCGTCCTCCACGTGGCCGTCGATATCGACGTAGAAGGTGTAATCCCACGGGCGGGTCCGTTCCGGGCGCGACTCGATCTTCACGAGGTTGATCTGGCGGGTGGCGAGCGTCCCGAGCGCGCGGTACAGGCTGCCGGGCTGGTTCGCGACGACGAACACGATCGAGGTCTTGCTCTGGGCCGTGCGCGGGGCGCCCGTCGTGCCGATGACGAGGAACTTGGTATAGTTGTTCGGGTTGGTCTCGATACCCTCGTCCAGCAGCTCGAGATCGTAGAGCTGCGCCGCCCGCCGAGAGGCGATGGCGCCGCACCCCAGCAGGCGCTGCTCCTGAATCATCTTCGCGCTGCCGGCCGTATCGTAATACGACACCGGCTCCATCCCGGCCCGCCGCAGGTAGACATCGCACTGCGCCAGCGCCTGAGGGTGCGAGTACACGCGCGTGATCGCCGCGCGCGGCTGCCCCGGCAGCGCCATCAGGCAGTGCACGACGCGGTGATCAAATTCTCCGGCGATGACCAGGCTGTAGGCGAGCAGCAGGTCGTAGGTCTCGTTGATGCTGCCCGCCTGCGAGTTCTCCACCGGCACGACCCCGCGGTCCGCGCGCCCAGCCTCCACCGCGTCGAAGGCGTCGCGGAGGCTCGCGCACGGCACGACCTCCACCTCCCCGAAGAGACGCACCACCGCCTCCTCGCTGTGGGCCCCGCGCTCGCCCTGGAACGCCACCCGCACCGCCGGCCCCCTCACGCGCCGCCGGCGAGCAGGGTCCGGACCCCCACGACCTGCCCATCCTGGACGAAGACCCTCGGGACCCGCCGGCTCACGCGGGTGAGCACCTCGTAGGCGATGGTCTGGGCCGTTGCGGCGACCTCCTCGACAAGCACCTTCTCTCCCCAGATCTCCACTTCGTCGCCGACCTCGACGGGGAGGGCGCCGGCGTCGACCATGCACTGGTCCATCGCGATCCGGCCGGCGATCCGGGCGCGGCGGCCGTTCAGGAGGACCTCGCGCGTCTCGCCGGCAAGACGCGGGTACCCGTCCGCGTAGCCGATCGGGATCGTGGCGATCCTGGTCTCGCGCGGGGCCCGATAGGTGTGCCCGTACCCGATCGGCGTTCCGGAGGGAACGCGCTTCGTGTGCGCGACGCGCGCCCGCAGGCGCATCACGCGGCGCAGCGGGACCCGCCCGGCCAGATGCGGGGCCGGCGGGACGCCGTAAACGGCGATGCCCGCGCGGACGATATCGAGGTGCGTTTCCGGGAGGGCGAGGAACGCGGCGCTGTTCGCGGCATGCCGCAGCCCGATCGGCAGCCCTCGCCCGACCACCCCCCGGAGCACGGCGAGAAACGTCTCCAGCTGCTTTCTCGTCGGTCCCAGATCCGCTTCGTCGGCCGTGGCAAAATGCGTGAAGCACCCCTCCACGACGATCCCCGCGTACGCGCTCACCTGCCGGAGCACGGCCGCCGCATCGCTGGGGGCGACCCCGATCCGGCCCATCCCGGTGTCCACCTTGAAGTGGATCTTCGCCGGGCGGCCGGTACGCGAGGCGGCCTGGCTCAGGGCCCCCGCGATCTCCGGCTGGAACACCGTGACCGAGAGGTCGTGCGCCACCGCCGTCTCGGCGTCCTCCGCGGGCGTCGATCCGAGCAGCAGGATGGGCGAGGTGATCCCGGCCCGGCGCAGTTCCACGCCTTCATCGGTCGTCGCCACGCCGAGCCACTCGGCCCCGGCCTCGAGGGCGGCCCGGGACACGGGGACCGCCCCGTGCCCGTAGGCATCGGCCTTCACCACCGCCATCAGCCGGGGCGTGCCCCGCAGCGCCGCCCGCAGCGCGCGCACGTTCTCCCGGACCGCGCTCAAGTCGATCTCCGCCCAGGCGCGGCGGGTGGCCCGTCCCCGCAACTCTTGCATATCCGGGCGCCCGGTCCCCGTCACGGGGACGGGATCACGGGACGGCGGTGAAGGCATCGTCGACTCCGCCCGCGCGGACCCGCGCGAGCGCGCGAGGAATCTCATCGGCGACTTCATGGGCCAGCAGCCCGAGTTCGCCTCGGGCGGCGGCGGCCAGATCGCCCGCGAGCCCGTGCAGGTACGCCGCGCACACCGCGGCGTCAAACGGAGGCAGCCCCATCCCGAGCAGCGCGGCCGCGGCGCCGGTCAGGACGTCCCCCATCCCCCCGGTGGCCATCGCGGCGTTTCCCGTCGGAATGACGAATGCGCGCCCCTCCGGGGCGGCCACGACCGTCCGCGCGCCCTTCAGGACGGCGACCCCGCCGATCAGCCGCGCCGCCTCGCGCGCGGTCCCCAGGCGGTCATCCTGCACCTCTCGAATCTCCCGGCCGAGCAGGCGGGCCATCTCACCCGGGTGCGGGGTGATCATGAGCGGGCCGGGCACATCCCGCAGCCGGCGGGCATCTCCGGCGACGGCGTTCAGCCCGTCCGCGTCCAGCACGACCGGCCGCTCGACGCGCGGGAGCACGCGGCGCAGGAGCCCGACCACGTCCGGGTGGGTGGTCAATCCCGGTCCCACCGCCACGGCATCGGATGCGGCGATCAACTCGACCGCGGCGTCGTACGCGTCCTCGCCGAGCGTGCCCGCCGCGTTCTCCGGAAGCGACCTGGTCATCGCCTCGGGCAGCGAGCCCGCCGGGACCGCCGCCAGGGACGCCGGCAGCCCCACCGTCACCAACCCCGCGCCCGCGCGGATCGCTCCCCGAGCCGCGAGCACCGGGGCTCCGGCAAATCCCCGCGCGCCCGCCAGAATCGCCACCCGGCCGAACCGGCCCTTGTGGCCGTCGGCCGGCCGGCGCGGAAGCGTGCGGTCCACCCAGGGCGCGGTCGCCATCTCGGTGGGAATCGGCGCGTCGCGGACGAGGGCGGCGGGCACGCCGATGTCGGCCACGTACAGGCGGCCCACGTGCGCCGCGGCCGGGTACTGCACCGTCCCCACCTTCGGCAGGGCCATCGCCACCGTCGCGGCGGCGTGGATGCAGGGCGGGTCGGCGCTGCCGCTCAACGCGTCCGCGCCCGATGGGAGATCGACCGCGAGGATCGGCGTCCCCGATCCGTTGGCCGCCTCGATCACCCGGGCGGGCCGCCCCCGGGCCGGGCCGCGGAACCCCGTCCCGAAGATGGCGTCGATGATCAGGTCGGCCTCGCGGAGCGCCTCCGCGAGGCCGGGGGCCGGCAGCGCCTCGGCCTCGTCGACCCGCACGCGGCGCTCCAGGACCGCCTTGAGGTGGCGGGCGGGCTCCCCCGCGAGCTCCGCCGGAGGAGCCAGCAGCAGCACGCGCACCACGGCCTCGCCGGCGAGGTGCCGCGCGGCCACCAGGCCGTCGCCGCCGTTGTTCCCTTTGCCGGCCAGGACGACCACCCGGCGGGCCCCCTGCGGCCGCAGCAGGAGGCGGGCCACTTCCGCCGTGCGCAGCCCGGCCTGCTCCATGAGCGCGGCGGCGGAAATGCCGTACTCCTCC
>DATHLI010000138.1:0-8439 GCA_035488355.1 bacterium
CGTGTCCGTGCCGCTGGGCATCCTCGCCGCGTACCGCCGCAACTCGCCGCTGGACCTGGCGACGATCTTCGTGGTTCTGACCGGCTCGGCGATGCCCGTGTTCGCCCTGGGGTTGATCGCCCTGTGGGTCTTTGCTGTGAAACTGCGGTGGTTCCCCATCGGAGGCTTCGCGCCCTTGACCACCCTCGACGGGTGGCGGCACATCGCCCTGCCGGCGATGACGGTGAGCAGCGGCACGATCGCGCTCCTGGCCCGGCTCACCCGCTCGTCGATGTTGGAGGTGCTCACCCAGGACTACGTGCGCACCGCGCGGGCGAAGGGGGTGCGGGAGGTGCTCGTGGTGGTGCGGCACGCCTTCCGGAACGCCCTGCTGCCGGTGATCACCGTGATCGGGCTGCAGTTCGGGTTCCTGCTGAGCGGGGCCGTGGTGACCGAGAGCATCTTCTCGCTCCCGGGCATGGGGCGCCTCCTTGTGCAGGCCATCCTCGCCCGGGACTTTCCGATCGTGCAGGGCGCCGTGCTGCTGGCGGCCGTGACGTTCGTCCTCACCAACCTGCTCGTCGATCTCGTGTACGGCATGGCCGATCCGCGCATCCGGTTCGACTGACGCCGGCGTGGGCAAGGTGTCGCGCTCCCTGCCCGTTCCGCCCGCGGCACGACGGGCACCGACCCTCCGGCGCCGGCTGCGGCGGTCCCGGCAGGTCCGGATCGGCGGAGCCATCCTGAGCCTGGTCGTCCTGGCGGCGCTGCTGGCGCCGTTCATCACCGCCTACGACCCTGCCCGCCCCAACATCCGGGAGCGGATGGCGCTGCCGTCTCGGGAGCATGTCTTCGGCACCGACAACCTGGGCCGCGATCTCTTCAGCCGCGTGGTCTACGGCAGCCGGATCTCGCTCCGCATCGGCGTGATCTCCGTGGGGATCGCGTCTGTCTGCGGGGTGACCCTCGGCCTGCTGGCCGGCTACTTTCCCAGGCTCGACAACCCGATCATGCGGACCGTGGATGTGCTGCTGGCGTTCCCAGGGCTGCTGCTGGCCATCGCGATCCTCGGCGCACTCGGTCCGAGCCTGACCAATGCCATGATCGCCGTCGGCATCGCGACGATTCCGTCGTTTGTCCGCATCACGCGCAGCGCGGTGCTCCGGGTCCGCGCGCAGGAGTATGTCGATGCCAGCCGGGCGGTGGGGGCCGCCGACAGCCGTATCGTCGTGCGGCATATCCTGCCCAACGCGTCGTCGGAGATCATCGTGACCACGACCTTGAGTCTGGCGTCCGCGATCCTCGCCGCGTCGGTCCTCTCGTTCCTGGGGCTCGGCGCCCAGCCTCCCGTTCCCGAGTGGGGGGCGATGGTCTTTGCCGCCAAAGACTTCCTGGACATCGCCCCCCATATTGCGCTGTTCCCGATCGCGGCCATCTTTGTCACCGTGCTGGGCTTCAACTTCCTGGGAGACGGCCTCCGGGACGCGCTGGACCCGCGCCTCGATCGGTAGAGCCGGCCGGGCCGGCGCCAAGACGGCGCCCCAGGCGCTCGGCCTCCTCCCGCCATGTCGTGCCGGAAAGCGCTCCAGGGCATTACATGGGTGCTGCCCCGCGGGTCGGGTCAGCAAAAAGGGGACACTCCATGCGGGCAACGAGGTGGCGGCAGGTGCTCGGGACCCTCTGTGTCGTGCTCCTGGGTGCGGGTTCGATCGGCCGGGCTTCAGCCGACGCCCCCCTGCGGGCGGTCGAGGACACCAAGGGACTCTTTACCATCAGCGTCCCTCCGGACTGGACCGTTGGGAGTTCCCCGTTCAGCGAGGGGTTCCTCGGCGGGCTGCGCAAGGGCCGGCTCGCCGACTACGTGCTGTCGGCAATGGCGGTCAACGGACCCGATGACACCGGCCGGACGCCCTTTCTCGCCCTGGCCGCGCTCGACCTCCCGGCGCCCGTCTCTCCCGAGGCGTTCGGCCGCCGCGCTGCCCCCAACCTGCCCAGCGGGTTCACGCTGACCCAGGAGGGTCAGGCGAAGATCGCCGGGCGCGAGGCATATTTCATGTACTTTACGGCAGACTTTGGGAGCGGCTCGCCTTCCTTCTATGGGGTCCTGGCGTTCTTTACGATCGGCAAGACAGGGTTCGCCGTCGGGGGGGCGACCATCAACGATCAAGAGCACATCCAAAAAGACTTCACCGCGATCTCCAAGGTCCTCGAGACCTTCCGCCCAAGCCCGAAGCTGGGGGTGCCGTCTCCCCGGCCCCTGAAAGCGTCCGTTTCGGGGGACTGATGCGGGAACTCTTCGCGCTCCCCGTTCGCTCCTTGTACCGAGACTCGGTCACCTGCTCGTAGCACGAATAGCGGGTCAAGGGAGGTCGATCGCAATGAGACGCAAGGAGTTTCTCGCCACAATCGCGGGGATCGCCGCGACGCTCGCCGCATCTGGTGTTGCGCTTGCTCAGACCACGACCCCGAATCAGATGCCTCCGGGGCAGAAGCCCCCGACGCGGGGCGAATACGGCAGCGCGCGGAACATCAGGCGCGTGCACCAGATGCTGGAGCGGGCCATCGACGAGCTGCAGCATGACCAGCGCGATTACGGCGGTTATCGGGTGAAGGCCATCGCCGATCTGCGGCAGGCGCGGGAAGATTTGATGGAGGCTCTGAAGTGGGATAAGAGTCATCCAAGTAAGTAACGTTCCGAGTACCGCGAACCGCTGCGCGGGGGAGCCGTGGAGGTGTTCTCCACGGCTCCTTCGTTGGTCGCTACCGCCGCTGGTTCGGCTCGCGGGGCCAGCCTCATGTCTAACGACGCTTTGTGGATCGGCGCTTACGAGACCGAACACCACGACGAAATCTGGTAGCGCCGTCTTCCGAGAGCTTAAGTGTAAAGGCCCGCGCGTTCGGCAGAACCGCCCGGATCTCTAACTCGGCACCAAGCGCTTTCACTGCCTTTCTCACCGTTTGCAACTGTGACCTCACGAGGTTCTTCTCAAGCTCAGATATTGCAGCCTGTGAGACCCTGAGTCGCCGAGCCAGCTGTGCTTGCGAGAGACTGAGTCGCTCGCGTAGTTCTCCAAATGTCAATTCCGATGGAGCCGCTGTGCTCGCTCCTGACTTGATTAGCTCAACCACTCGTCCCACAGTTTCGTCCACGGTCGAGAGGATCTCATCAGGCCCTTCGCCGTAGTAGCCTTCTCGATGTGGCTCCTGGGAAGAAATCCCGAAGCCGCGGTGTGGGCGCCATTCGATGTTGACAGCGCGATTATCAAGCGCAACGTCCAGCATCCACGGGCCATCTGGTCTCAGAGGCTCATCTATGACCGCTGACACACCAGGGAGACGCGCCCGAAGTTTCTGTTTGACAGTCTCGATCTGACTCATTGCTCCATTGCCTCCTTGCCATCCGCCCCCGCTTTCGAGAACACGATCTGGTTCTTGAGAGTTCTGATTTCGATTGATCCGTTCTCGCCGATCAGAGTGTTGTGTTTCAGGCTTCGGAATCTCCGTACTTTCGGATGTCCGCTGAAGGCGCGTTCGCTGTCCCGCTGCGGCGGATACAACCGGCCGTCCGTCTGCCATTTCGACGGATCGTAAGGCACGCCGGACATCTCATCCTCCACTTGGTTAAGTGTCCTGCTGATTTGAGTCCATGCTTCCTCAAAACCGCCCGCCGCAGGGAGTGTCCGAAGCCGCTGGTAGAACTCCCGCAAGCGCACGGCTTTGGACACAGCCACGATGTAATAATTATAAGCTTTGGCTTATAAAATGTCAAAGAGGACTGATCTAGTCCACGCCTCCCTTCGGGCGAGACCGGGACGAGTGCCGCCCCCCTAGGCCAGGATGATCTCCTCCCCGCGCATCTCGGTGATAATGGCCAGGGCTTCGATCGGCACTCCCAGGGGCCGGAGGGCGGCGCGCCCGCCTTCGAAAGCCTTCTCGATCACCACGCCGATGCCGATGACCGTCGCGCCCGCGGCTTTGGCGAGACGGGCGAGGCCGAGGATCGTCTGGCCGGTGGCGAGGAAATCGTCGATGATCAGCACCCGCTCGCCCGCCGCCAGGTACTCGGGCGAGACGATCAGTTCGACCGTGCGCCCTTTGGTGTGCGACGGGGCGACGGTGAGCAGCACCTGGTCGGGCATGGTGATCGGCCGGTCCTTCCGCGCGTAGACGACGGGGACGCCGATGTGCTGCGCCGTGCTCAGCGCCGGGGCGATGCCCGAAATCTCCGCAGTGAGCACCTTGGTGGCCCTCGCCGGCGCGAAGCGGCGGGCCAGCTCCCGGCCGCACTCGTTCATCAGCGCCGGATCGATCTGATGGTTGAGAAACCCGTCGACCTTGAGAATGCCGTGGCCGAGATTGCGCCCGTCGCGACGGATCCGTGCCTTCAGCGCGTCCACGCTTCGCCTCCCGCCTCACGCGGCCGGGGCCCGGTTACGTCCCGAAACGCGGCCCCACCAGGACGCGCAGCATCAACCGGGTGTCGTTGGAGGTGACCCCGTCGACCTCCCAGGCGACGCAGCGCCGGAGCGTCTCCTCGTCGTCGACGGTCCAGACGAAGAAGCCGAGCCCCGCGGCGTGAGCGCGGTCGACGTCCCGGGGGGAGACGTAGCCGCGGTGGACGCACAGCGCGTCGGCCCCGGCAGCCTGCGCCGCGTGGGGCGCGTCCACCAGCCGGCCCGAGTAGAGGATCCCCGTGGCCAGGCGCGGGGCCAGGGCGTGGACGGTCCGGACGCACTCGTGATCGAAGGACATCACGAAGACCTCGTCCTCCATTCCCAGGCCGCGGACGATGTCGACGATCTGCCGCTCGATGCCCTCGTAGGGGACCGGATCGTTCTTGATCTCCAGTTTGACGAGCGCGTTCCCGCGCACGGCCTCCAGGACTTCCGCCAGGAGGGGAATCCGCTCGCCGGCAAACTGAGGCCCGAACCACCGGCCGGCGTCCAGCCCGCGGATCTCGGAGAGCGTGTGCGACTCGACCGGCCCGCGGCCGTCCGTCGTGCGGTCCAGCGCGTGGTCGTGGATCACGACGACGTGTCCGTCCCGGGTGCGGCGGGCATCACACTCCACCGCCTCCGCGCCGAGGCGGAGCGCGAGGCGAAACGCGGCGAGGGTATTTTCGGGCGACTCCTTGGACGCCCCCCGGTGGGCCACCCCGAGGGGCTGCCGCCCGCCGGCCTTGCCGGGCTGCCCGGCGGACCGTCCGCGTCCCAGGAAGCGGGAGGCTTTCGGGCTCGAGGCGCGTCCGGGGCGGTCTTCGCTCATGCTGGGTCGCTGGTCTCCCTCCGCGGCCGAACGCGGGGCTGCTCCCACAATTGAGCGCGAGAAGGCGCGTTCCCTGCTCCACAGCCCGGCAGGAGTGCTTGTCGGGCCCCCGGTAAAGGCCAATCAACGCGAGGAGTGGAACCAAGGGAACGGCACCTGAAGTTGGCCGAGGGGGGATGGGTGTGATGAGGAGTGGAGCGAAGGCAAGACGCGTGTGCGCGGTCCTGGCGGCGCTCGTGCTCGCACTCCCGCTGTGGGCGGCCGGGCGGGCAGGCGCGGCCCTTGAGCTCAAGTTCTTCTATCCCGTCAGCGTGGCGGGGGCGCTCGCCAAGGTCATGGACGGCCTGGTGACCGACTTCAACAACGCCCACCCCGGCACCCACGTGACCCCCGTCTTCGCCGGCGGCTACGACGAGGCCATGGCCAAGACCCAGGCCGCCGTCCTCGGAGGCGTCCCTCCCGATGTGGCCGTGCTGCTCTCCACCGATCTGTTCACCCTGCTCGACATGGATGCCATCATCCCCCTCGATGGGTTCATCGACCGGTCGGGTGGGGAGCGCTTCCGGCAGGACTTTTTCGCGGCGTTCTGGCTCAACGCGCGGGTCGGCCGGACCACCTACTCCATCCCGTTTCAGCGCAGCACCATCATTCTCTACTTCAACAAGGAGGCGTTCGAGCGCGCCGGGCTGGATCCCAACGCGCCCCCGAAGACCTGGGCCGAGTTGGAGCGGGACGCCCAGCAACTGACGCTGCGCGACGCGTCGGGCGAGGTCACCCGGTGGGGAGTCGGGATCCCGACCACGGGCTTCACCTATTGGCTGTTCCAGGGGTTCGCCGCCGAGGCGGGGGCGAGGCGGCTGGCGAACGACGACGGCACCGAGGTGTTCTTCAACACCCCGCCGGCCCACCGGGCTCTGAATTTCTGGCTCAGGCTGCAGGACATGAAGGTGGAGCCGGGCAACGTCACGGATTGGGGCACCCTCCCCACCCAGTTCGTCGCCGGCAAGTTCGCGATGATCTATCATTCGACGGGAAGCCTGACGTTCGTCAGGAAGAATGCCGGGTTCCCGTTTGGCACGGCGTTCATGCCCGCGGACACGCAGTACGGCACGCCGACGGGCGGCGGGGACCTGTACATCTTCAAGAACATCCCCGCCGAGCGCAAGACCGCGGCCTGGGAGTTCATCCAGTGGATGACGGCCCCGCAGCAGGCCGCCAGGTGGAGCGCGGCGTCCGGCTACGTCGCCGTTCGCAGGACGGCGTTCAGCATCAGGCTCTACCAGGACTACACCGCCCAGTTCCCGCAGGCGCTCGTGGCGCGCGACCAGTTGCCGTACGCCCAGGCCGAACTCTCCTCGCACAACAGCGCCCAGGTCCAGAAGGTGCTCTCGGACAATTTGCAATCGGCGCTGACGCGGGCGAAGACGGCGGATCAGGCGCTGGCCGCCGCCCAGCAGCAGGCCGACCAGATCCTGAGCCAGTTTCGGAAGAAGTAGGCCGCCGCTCCGCCGCCGGGCCGCGGGGACGTCCGCCCTACCCGAGGTAGGCCCGCCGCACGGATGCGTCCCCGAGCAGGCGATCGGCCTCGCCCTGCTTCACCATCCGGCCCATCTCGAGGACGTACGCCCAATCCGCCGTCTCCAGGGCGAGGTGGGCGTTCTGCTCGACCAGGAGGATCGGGACGCCCCGGGCGTTGAGCTCCTGGATAATCCCGAAGATCTGTCCGACGATCATCGGCGCCAGGCCGAGGGACGGCTCGTCGAGCATCAACAGGCGGGGCCGGGACATGAGCCCCCGCGCGATCGCCAGCATCTGCTGCTCGCCGCCGGAGAGCGTGCCGGCGATCTGCCTCCGGCGCTCCCGGAGCACCGGAAAGCGCTCGAGCATCGAGGCGAGGTCGTCCTCGACCTCACGATCCCTCCGCGCGTAGGCGCCCGCGCGCAGGTTCTCCAGGACGGTCATCCGGGCCAGCACCTGCCGTCCCTCGGGGACATGCGCGACGCCGCGGCCGACGATGCGCTCGGGGCGCGCCCGCTCAATGGACGCCCCGTGGAGGCGGATGCGGCCGCGGCGGGAGGGCACCAGGCCCGAGACGGTGCGCAGCAGGGTCGTCTTGCCGGCGCCGTTCGCCCCGATCAGGGCGACGATCTGTCCCTCCCCCACGCGCAGGGACACCCGGTGGAGCACGTCCACGGGCCCGTACCCGGCGCTGACGTCGTCCAGCGCCAGCACGTCCGCGCCCGCGGCCACCCGGCGCCTCGGTGGCGCGCCCGCCGCCCGGCCCCCCAGGTACGCCTCCACCACCGCCGCGTCCGTCCGGACCTCGAGCGGGGTGCCCTCGGCGATCATCCGGCCGAAGTTGAGCACGGCGATGCGATCGCACACGCCCATGACCACCTTCATGTCGTGTTCGATCAGGAGGATGGTCAGGCCGGCGTCCCGGCGGAGCGAGCCGATGAGGGCCGTGAGCGCCCGCGTTTCCGCCGGGTTCATCCCCGCGGCCGGCTCGTCGAGGAGCAGGAGCCGCGGCTCGGTGGCGAGCGCTCTCGCGATCTCCAGCCGGCGCTGCTCGCCGTACGGGAGCGAGCCGGCCGGTTCGTGCGCGCGCGGGCCGAGCCCGACCAGGTCGAGCAGTTCGCGGGCCCGCAGCCGCACCCGGGCCTCCTCCCTCCGGTGGGCGGGCGCGGCCAGCACCGCCTCCAGCAGGGTCGCGCGCGTGCGGATGTGCCGGCCGATGACGACGTTCTCGAGGACGGACATCTCCCGGAACAAGCGGATGTTCTGGAAGGTCCGCGCGATCCCCCGGGCGGTGATGCGGTCGGGCCGCTCGCCGCCGATGGCGTCTCCGCGAAACCGCACCCGGCCCGTCGTGGCGCGCAGGAAGCCGGTGATGACGTTGAACAGCGTGGTCTTCCCCGCGCCGTTGGGCCCGATGAGCCCAACGATTTCCCCCTCGGCCACCGCGAACGACACATCGTCGACCGCCACGAGCCCCCCGAACGCGACCGAGACGTGGTCACACTCGAGCATGCCGCCCCCTCCAGAGCCGCGGGCTCAGGACGCCGTGAGGAAGATAGATCGTCACCAGCACCAGGGTGGCGCCGTTCATGAGCAGCCGGTACTCGCGGAGGAATCGGAGCGATTCCGGGAGGACCGTCAAGACGATGCCGCCGACGATCGGTCCGAGGAAGGTGG
>DATHLI010000139.1:0-8354 GCA_035488355.1 bacterium
CTGGCGGTGTCGCGCACGCCCAATCCCAGCCGGTTCACCAAGACGATCGGCCTGAACGACTTCTACTGGGGCGCGGACGATTTCGACTACCCCATGGGGCACATCCAGACGCTCGGGAAGTCGCTCCCCGCGCAGCTCGAAGGGGATGCCCCGTCGATTCGCATCCCTGGCGTCGGGCTCACGCTCGACTTTATCGCCGGCCACGCCCTCGACTTCTGGATCACGACGGAAGATCTGCCCGATCCCAACAACCGGGTGGAGATCAGGCCGGACGGTCAGATCATGCTCAGCTACACGCCGAACAACGGCGAGGCGCACCGGCGCCTCTTGCAGAGGCTGCGGCACGCGCTGGAGGACTGTGCGGGCGGCGTGACGCACTTCATCCCGCAGTCCGTCTATCTCTCGAAGCAGATCCCCCTGGCAGGGGTGGCCCACCAGTCCGGCACCTGCCGGTTCGGCGCCGACCCGCAGAGCTCGGTGCTGGACCCACTGTGCAGGGCGCACGATCTCGACAACCTGTACGTCGTGGACGCGAGCTTCTTCCCGTCGAGTTCGTCGGTCAACCCGTCGCTGACGATCATCGCCAACGCGCTCCGGATCGGCGATCATCTCCGCGAGCGCCTCGGGCCGCGTTCGGCGCAGCGGACCCCCGCGGAGTAGTCGCGAAGCTCCTCGACCAGACGGGAGGACGGTCATTGAGCACGGAGCACGCGGCGGTGCGGGCGATTCCCGGGCGGGAACCGGGCGTGCCGGCGCGGCCGGTCGTGAGCTTCGGCCGCGAGATCTGCGGCGATCTCGCCTCCGCGCTCCGCCGCGAGTGGCTCGTCACGAATGGTCTGGGAGGGTATGCGTCGGGGACGCTGGCCGGCATCAACGCCCGCCGTTACCACGGGCTGCTCGTCGCGGCGCTGACCCCTCCGGTCGGACGCACCGTGCTCGTCGGCGGGCTCGTGGAGTGGGCCGGGTACGGAGGCGGCCGCTATCCCTTGTCCACGCACGAGTACGTCGACGGGACGATCGACCCCCTGGGCTACGTCCACCAGCGCGCGTTCACGCTGGAGGGCATGCTGCCGATCTGGGAGTTCGAACTGGGGGATGCGATCCTGGAAAAGCGCGTCTGGATGCCGTACGGCGCCAACACCACGTGCGTCCGCTACCGCCTCATCCGCGCCACGGGTCCCGTGGACCTCGAGATCACTCCGCTCGTCACCTACCGCGACTTCCACTCGCTGCGCTCCGGACAGGGCTGGACTCCTGAGGCCGTCTCCGTGCCGGGTGGGGTCCGGATCCGCGCCTCCGCCGACGCCGTGCCCTTCAGGCTCTTGTTGGATGGCGGTGCATTCGCGGCGACCGGCGACTGGTATTGGAACTTCCTGCACCGGGAAGAGGCGGCGCGCGGTCTGGACAGCCGATCGGACCTCTACGCGCCCGGCGTCTTCCGCATCCGCGTCCTTCCTGATCAGAGCGTGACGCTGGTCGCGACGGCGGAGACGCCCGAGGCGCCGGCGGCCGCGCGCGCCCTCGAGGCCGCGCGCACGCGGCAGGAGGCGCTCCTCAGGCGCGCCGGTGTGGAGGCGGCCGACCCTGTGGTCCAGCAACTCACCCTGGCCGCCGACCAGTTCGTGGTCGCCCGGAGCACCGAACCTGATACCGGCAAGACCGTGATCGCGGGTTACCACTGGTTCAACGACTGGGGCCGGGACACCATGATCAGCCTGCCGGGCCTCACGCTGTCCACGGGCCGTTACGGGGAAGGGGCCGGGATCTTGCGCGAGTTCGCCCGCTACGTGAGGGACGGCCTCCTCCCGAACAACTTTCCGGATTGGAGCGGCCAGATCCCAGGATACAACACCGCCGACGCCTCCCTATGGTTCGTCCTCGCCGTGGCGGCGTACCATGAGGCGACCGGCGACGGCGGTCTCGTGGACGATCTGCTGCCGACCGTTCGGGAGATCCTGGATCGGCACGTCGCAGGAACACGCTACGGCATTGGGATGGACCCGGCGGACGGTCTGCTGCGCGCCGGCGAGCCGGGCGTGCAGCTCACGTGGATGGACGCCAAGGTCGGCGACTGGGTGGTGACGCCGCGGATCGGCAAGCCGGTGGAGATCAACGCGCTGTGGTACAACGCGCTCAGGGCGGCGGCGGCGTTCCTGGCCCCCGGGGCCGCCGCCGCGGCCGGACGTTACGCGACGCTGGCCGACCGGGTGCGCGTCTCGTTCCGCGCCCGCTTCCCGCGGCCCGAGGCACGTCGCCTCGCCGATGTCGTAGACGGCCCCGACGGCGACGATCTGACGATGCGGCCGAACCAGATCTTTGCCGTCTCCCTCCCGTTTCCGCTGCTCGACGATGCCGACGCCGCCGCGGTGGTCGAGGCCGTCGGCAGGACGCTGCTGACGACGTATGGCCTGCGCTCCCTCAGCCCCGACGCGCCGGCGTATCACGGCGACTACCGAGGCGACGTGGTCCACCGGGACGGCGCCTACCACCAGGGACCGGTCTGGGTCTGGCTCATCGGCCCGTACGTCGACGCGCACTACCGGGTGCATCGCAGCCGGGATGCGGCGCTCGCCCTGCTCCGGCCGTTCGAGCACCACCTGCGCGACGCCGGGCTCGGCACCGTCTCGGAGATCTTCGAAGGGAACGCGCCGCACCTCCCCCGGGGCTGCATCGCGCAGGCGTGGAGCGTCGCGGAGGTCCTGCGGGTATGGCGGAAGTTAGGAGATGCTTGATTACGCCGTTCTCGCGCAGCCTACATCACGCGCTCCGGCCTGCCGCTGGCGAGCGACCGGTTGACCGCGAGCGAGACGAGGAGGGCATCGCGCGCCTGTTCCCCGGTCCCGCGCAGAGGACGCCGACCCTCCTCGACGCACGCGGCGAAGTACGCGATCTCGGCGGCCCAGGGGTCGTACTCCTGGACGGGGAGCAGTTCAGAATCGCCCGCAGCCGGCGAGAGGCGAAGGAAACGCGTGACACTCCCCCCGATATTGCCGCCGTCTGCGGCCGGGCCCGCTCGGAAGCCATGCTCCAGGACACCGCCCTGGCAGAGCACGCGGATTCCCGCGGAGAAGGGGTAGGAACGCGGCATGATCAGGCTTCCCTCCGCGACGGCTTCGGCCCCATCGTACTCGAGGAGCGTGAGGACATGGCCCGGGTCCCTCCCCTCCGCCGCACCCGCGCGGGCGAAGACCTGCTTGGGACGGCCGAGCAGCCAGTTCATCTGGTCGAAGTCGTGAATAAGAAGGTCAACCGCCGGTCCGCCCGACTGGGCAGGGTCGCGCATCCAGTCATTCCAGTCCGGCGCCGGCGAGAGCCGATACGTCGACACCGTCATCGGACGGCCCAGGTCGCGTGCGCGCACACGGCGTTCGATTTCGACGTACTCGGCGAAAAATCGGAGGACGAGCCCGACTGCCAGAATTCGACCGGCCCGCTCGGACGCCGCGAGGATCGCGTCGGCGTCCTCACGCGTGAGGGCGATGGGCTTTTCAAGCAAGACGTGCTTCCCCGCCGCAAAGGCCCGTTCGCACGCCTCGCGGTGGAGGGACGTCGGCAGGCACACGTCGACGGCCACGATGCTGGGATCCTCGAGGGGAGCCAAGAGATCCGTGGTCGGCTGCGCGCCCACGCGCTCGGCCACGCGGGCGGCCTTCTGTCCCGATCGAGAGGAGACCCAGCGCACCCGTGCGCGCGGGCCGAGCGCTTTCCACCCGGCGGCGTGGGTGTTGCCCATAAAACCTGCGCCGAGAATGGCCACCTCGATCATGCGACTTCCCTCACGACAGACCGAGGCTGCGAAGGTGCGCGTACGACCGGCGCATGGCCGCGGTGACCTCCGCGAGCGACGGCCAGGGCTCGCCCTGGAACTCCAGCTCGACCGAGTACGGGCCTGTGTAGTCTGCTCGGCGAAGAATCTCCAGCACCCGCGCAAAGTCGACGGTCCCTGAGCCCAGCGCCGGAAAGTTCCACACGCCCCGGCCGCCCATGGTGTCCTTCAAGTGCACATGGGCCACGTAGGGCGCGATCTTCGGCAGATCGTCAACAGCCCGGACACCCCCGTAGTACTCCACGTTCGCGGTGTCGTAGTTCACCTTGATGACGTTGGGACGGCCGATCTTTCGGAGGAGAGCAAGCGTCTTCTCGCCCGTCGCCATGATATCGCCGTGAATCTCCAGGGCCACAATGACGCGCGCCGCTTCCGCGGCGTCCGCCAGTTTCCCGACATTGTCGAGGAAGCCCCGCTCGTTCTCCTCCTGGCTGGCGTGTCCGCCGATCGCGGTGTTCACGATCGGGATGCCGACGTCCGCCGCCCAACGCACCGCTTTGACCCCGTGCTGGAGCCCCGCGCTCGTCGTCAGATCCGAGTGGGCACTGAGACTGACGGCGGTTAGTCCGTGACGCGCAAGCGTGCGCCGGATCTCCTCCGTGCCACTGAGATCGAGGTGTTGCGTCCAACCCGGGACGGCCGAGAGCTCGACACCGCGGAAGCCGGCCGCAGCGATGCCGGCCAGGGCTTCGTCCAGGCCATACGTGTGATAAGAATTCGTGTGTCCCGCGAGCGGAGCGGCCATGGGGCACCTCCGGCAGACTACATGCTGAACCCCTGCCAGACCTCGGTTTTGGCGAAGTCGCTATCGAGCGTGAACTGACGCGCGTCGGCGATCGCCCGGGCCCGGTCGGCTTTCTTGTTCGCTGAGACCACGAGATCGTTTGTATAGACCTCATCGGTGGTGAGAGCCTTCTTGATCTGGCCGAGCTTGTAGACCGTGCCCAGGTAGAGTTTCCAGCCGTCCGTGTAGTGCCAGCCCCACGGCTGCCCGTGGCGATGGCTTGTCGCATATGCCTGGGCCAGCTCCAACATCGAAAAGAGCGCCATTTGAGGCTGGAGCGTTTTCTGGAGCTCGGGGAGCTGCCGATACGTGATCTGCGCCGCCGCACGCGGGTTGGCCTTCGTAAACTCCAAACCCATCACCATGCCTTGAAGGAAGCGGGTATACGCGTCGGTCTTCGCGGGATCCTTGAGGTCGTCCCGGCGAACCGCATAGACGTTCGACGGGTGCTTCGACCACGTGCTCCCGATCATGAAATCCAGCTTCAACCCCTGCCCCAGCCACTGGTTGCGGAGGCCCTCCCAGGCGAGGGCCGCGTCGGCCTTCCCCGTCGCGGCCGCCTGGATCCATTCCGGGCCGAGGACGACGTATTTCACCGACTTCGGATCGACCCCGATCTCCAGGAGCATCGGGTCGACAATCGTTTGCCAGCCGACGCTGCCGAGGGAAATTGTTTTGCCGGCCAGTTCCTTGGGGCTCCGGAGCGGACTCCCCTTCCTCACGGCGAAATCGAACACTTGACCCGAGATCACGTCCCAGACCGACTTGACCGGGACGCCACCATCGAGCGAGGCCGTCAGGACGCCGGGTGACGGGTAGCCCATGTCCGCCTGGTTCTGCCCGACGAACTTGGTCGTGGCCAGGGCATCTCCGATCGGTCCCGCGATGAGCTCCGCTTCGATCCCGAGGGTCTTGAAGTAGCCCATCTTGCTCGGCACCCAGAGGTTGAAGTCGTCCATCACCTGCAAGGTCCCGCGCGGGGAGATCCACCGCACCTTGTCGGGCCCGGCGGCGCGACCTCGTTCCAGGCTCACCAAGCCGGCCGCCGCGACGCCGAGCCCGGTCGCGGCCGACTGCACCATGAACCGGCGCCGGCTGATCTTGGCCTTCCCCACTTCGTGCCGTCCCCCCCGCTCCATGTCGATCCCTCCCCCTCAGGTTTCCCAGCTCGTCCACCGCTTGCCGATAGAGTAGAACACCACGTAGATCGCGACCCCGAGCCCGGCAATGATGAGGATCACCGCTCCGAACTCCGCGGTTCGAGCGAGCGACGCGAAGTAGAGCAGCAAATGACCCAAGCCCCCGCGCTCACTCGCCGCGACCATTTCCCCGCTGATGGCGGTCAGGAGACCGAAAATGGAGCCCACCATGTAGCCGATGATGATCATCGGCAGCGCAAGCGGGAATCGGATCTTGAGGAAGATCTGAAGCATACTGGCGCCATAGGACCGCGCCAAGGCGATCTTGGCGAGGTCGGTGCGGCGAAACCCGGTCGCGGCATTGATCAAAACCATCGGGCCCGACGCGAGGGCGACGGCCAGGATGATCGGCGAGAGGCCGAACCCGAGCTTCAGGCGCAGGAACGGGACGAGTGCCACCATCGGCGTCGTGATCATGATGATGATATAGGGCGCTACGACCTTCTCGACAAAGGGCTTTTGCGTGATTACGACCGCCAAAATAAGCCCAATCGTGGACCCGATGGCCAGCCCGCTCAGAAACTCCTCCATCGTCACCCAGAAGTGCGGGGTGTAGACTCCCCCGAAATCGGAGGCAAACGTCTTCACGACCGCAATCGGTCTCGGGAACACGTACGTCGGCGTGCGGGTCACCCAGAGCAGGGCTTCGATTCCGAAGAAGACGGCTAGGGCGAGCGCAACAATCGTCCCGATCTCCAGCGCGGTCTTCGCCGTCTGAATCGCCGTGAGCGCCGTCCAGTCGATGGGGCCGTGTTCCCGGCGTGACGACGGCGCCTTGTCGAAAGCCGGAAGATCGTCGCGCAGTTCGCGCGGGACCTCGCTCATGCGACCTCCACCGCGTGCCGCCCGCCGGACTCGACGACCGCCTTGATCTCCTGGATCAGGGCAATGAAGCCCGGCTCAAACGTCATCTCAATCTTTCGGGGCCGCGGGAGGCCGACGTCGAAGATGCGCGCGAGCCGCCCCGGCCGCGGTGTCATGACCACCACCCGGTCGGCGAGGAAAATCGCCTCGGCAATGTTATGGGTGACGAAGACGACGGTCTTCCTGCTCTCGCTCCACAGCCGGAGGAGCAGCAGGTTCATTTCATCGCGCGTGAAGGCATCCAGGGCGCCAAACGGCTCGTCCATGAGCAGGACCGAGGGGTCCTGGGCCAGTGCGCGCACGATGGAGGCCCGTTGCTGCATTCCCCCCGAGAGCTCCCGAGGAAATCCCTTCTCGAACCCGCCCAGGCCGGTCGCGTCCAGAAGAGACCGAATCCGCGTCCAGTCCACCGTCGTCCGCTTGATCTCGAAGGGAAACACGATGTTCTGAAGGAGGTTCCGCCAGGGGAGCAGATTCGCCTCCTGGAAGATCAGCCCGATTTCCCGGGGGCGCGGGCCGCGCACAGGCTCGGCATCGAGGAGGACCTGCCCGCTCGTCAGGGCATGCAATCCCGCCATCGCCCACAACAGAGTCGTCTTCCCACAGCCGCTCGGACCGAGGATACACAGGAACTCCCCCGGTCGAACGTCCACGGAGAAACGGTCGAGCGCAGGGACCCGGGCGGCTCTGGTCTCGTAGACCTTCGTCGCCTCCACGACGCGGATCTTGGGCGCCGCTTCTGGTCGCGCCCCGGGGTCGACGCTCAGAACCATCCCTCCTCGTCGGGATTGGCATACTGCATGAACTCGACGACCACTCCCTCATGGTCGACGAAGGCGACGGTAACAAAGCCGTCTCCCACGTCAAAGGGCTCGAGGAGCAATCTCTGGCCCCTGATCGCATTGTGGACGTCCGCAACCCTGTAGGCGATGTGCGGCTGTGTGCGCAACGGTCCCGTCACAGGACTGTCGGGCTCGAACCTGAGCCACTCGATGTGGAAAGGATGCGCTCGTGGGCTCGTCACCCACACGCGAGTCGCCCCGACCCAGCGCTCCCCGGGCTTCTTCTCGGACGTCACCAAGCCAATGTGGTCGAATCGGATACGTTCGATCCGGGACACGGGCCAATCCCCAGTTGCCGTCGGTGTGGGTAATCCATATGCTCCGTCATGCTCCGTCGGTCCAGCCATATCCTCTTTCGGCTCAAGTGGAAGAGTTTCAACAGATCCAGTGGGAGAAGCGGAGTGGGCTGCGGGGGGTGCGGCCCCGGCGCCGCGGGGCTCGACGCTAACCGTTACCTGGCCGTAGAGCCAGCCGGGATTCCGGAGCCGCTGCCTGCCGCAGAGCCTCGCCTGGGCCGGCGGACGGCTCTCACCTTCCCGCTCTTTTCTCCTCCGCAGAAGAACTGATCGCCGCCGTTGGACTCGAGCCCCGACACAGCCACGCCCGGGGGCATCTCGATCGTCTCCAGGACCTCTCCCGTTCGGGGGTCGAGCCGCCTCAGATCGCTCGTGCCGTTTTCATTGGTGCCGTGCCAGAGTTCTCCGTCGACCCAGGTGACCCCGGTGACGAAGCGCTTGGACTCGATCGTGCGGAGAATCGCCCCCGTCTGGGGATCGACTTGATGGATCTTCCGGTCCCGATACTGCCCGACCCAGAGGGTCCCTTCGGCCCACGCGAGG
>DATHLI010000140.1:0-6810 GCA_035488355.1 bacterium
CGCAACGCGGTGCGGTCGGTCGCGCGCCTGTACGATGCGCTCTATGATCCGGCGTTCAGCGAGGCGCTGACCGCGCGGGACCGCCGGGGAATCCTCACGCACAAGTTCTTCAAGCCCAGCTATTCCGCGGAGGACCTGTGCCAGGCGCGTGATGCCATCGCGGTGTGGGCTCGATTTTCCTACGGGTTCATGGGCCGCACCCCGGATTACAAAGCCTCCTTCATGGCGTCGCTGGGTGCCGCTCCGGAATTCTACGCGCCCTTCGCGGACAATGCCGCCCGCTGGTACCGGGACTATGCGACGAAGGTGCTGTTCTTGAACCACGTGCTGGTGAATCCACCGGTCGACCGCCACCGGTCCGTGCACGAGGTCGAGGACGTGTACCTGCACGCCGTGCGGGAGACGGACGCCGGGATCTATGTCAGCGGCGCCAAGATGCTGGCCACCGGGTCGGCGATCACCCACGCCACGTTTGTGGCGCAGAACAGCGCGACGCACCTCGAGCCGGGCAAAGCGGAGAACTACGCGCTCGTTTTTCTGGCGCCGGTCGCGACCGCAGGCCAGAAGCTGATCTGCCGCCGTTCCTATGAGGCGGCGGCGGCGAGCCCGTTCGATAACCCCTTGTCCAGCCGGTTCGACGAGAACGATGCGGTGCTCGTGTTCGACAACGCATTCATTCCATGGGAGCACGTGCTGGTCTACCGGGATACCGAAAAGTCCACCGGATTCTATACCGCGTCAGGGTTCCTCAATCGCTACAATCTGCAGTCCCTCACGCGGCTGGGCGTGAAGCTGGACTTCATGTGCGGGCTGCTCGCCCGGGGGCTCGCCGCGAACGGCACGGAAGGATTTCGCGGGGTGCAGGCCCAGCTCGGCGAGGTGGTCGGGTGGCGGAACTTGATCTGGGCGCTTGTGGCCGCCATGGCCAACGACCCGCAGCCGGGCCCAGGCGGGAGCGTGATCCCGAAGACGGAGTACGCCGCGGCGGCGCGCCTGTTTGGGACGCTGGCCTGGCCGCGGGTGAGGGAGATCTTTGCACTGGCCCTGGGCGGCAGTCCCATCGTCGTGCCCTCGAGCCGCGCCGATCTCGCGCATCCTGCGCTCCGCCCGCTCCTGGATCGCTTCTACCGCGGATCCGAAGGCTCGGCGCTCGAGCGGATCAAGCTGTTCAAGTTGATCTGGGACGCGACCGGCACGGAATTCGGGGGACGGCATGAGCTCTATGAACGGAACTACGCGGGCAATCACGAGCAGGTGCGGATCGACCTCGTCGATCTGGCCAGTCGGTCTGGGCTGATGGAGACGTGCACCGACCTCGTGAAGCGGTGCATGGAGGAGTACGATGTCGATGGCTGGCGGGTGCCGATCTGGACCTGAGCCCCGGCGAGCCCTGGATGCGTATCACCCGGGAGCCCGGGGGAGCACCGGCGTCACGAACCATTTCTCGACCTTGGCAATGTCCCTCGACGCGATACCCGCTCCTGGTCCGCAGCGGGTAGACGCCGTCCGTCCATGAAAAACCAACCAGGGACGCTTCGTGGCGGAAGAAAACGGCAGGCCCGGCCGTTACAGCCACCAGTGCCCACTGCCGGCGGCATTCCGAAGCCCAGGGCCTGCCAAGAGTAACGTAGGAGGACCTCATGGAGCCTCGGACGCAGGGAAAGGTCAGACACTCAACGGGGGCCGCCCGTATCCACCGAATCATCCTGCTCGCGGTCGGCGCGCTGGTCCTCGTCCTAGCGTCGCGGATGTCCCTCCGGGGTACACCCCCCAGGCCGCAGGCGTCTGCCGCCCCGCCCCCGCCCGCCGTGGTGGTCACCCCGGCGATCGAGGGCACCGTGCCCGTCTATGATGAGAGCGTGGCGCAAACGATCGCGGTGCAGACGGTACAGCTGCGGGCGCAGATCGGGGGAACGCTCGAGCAGGTCCTGTTCAAGGAAGGGACGGAGGTCCGGCAGGGGCAGCTGCTCTTCGTGATCGATCAGCGGCCGTATCTCGCGGCGCTCCAATCCGCCCAGGCACAGCTGGCCAACGCGCAGGCCACCCTCCAGCAGGCCCTCGAGCAGGTCCAGTTTGGTCAAGCCGAAGCGCAACTCGCCGCCCTCAAGGCGACCCTGCTCAATGCGCAGCAACAGGTCGCCCGAGATCGCTATCTGGTGGCTCAGCAGGCGATCGGGCAGCAGCAGTTGGACAATGATACGGCGGCGGAGCAGGCGGCGGCGGCCAACGTGGTGGCTCAGGCGGCCGTGGTCAGGAACGCGGCCCTGTCGACCCGGATCGGGATTGACCAGGCTCGTGCCGGGGTGCAGCAGGCCCAGGCCGCTGTCACGCAGGCGCAGCTGAACCTGGCCTACACGACCGTCCGTGCGCCGATCGACGGGGTCATCGGTCTCCTGAGCGTCGACCAGGGCAACCTCGTGGCGGCCAACCAGGCGTTGGCGACGATGTCGTCCGTGGACCCGATGATCGCGCAGTTCAACGTCAGCGAGCTCCATCTCAACCAGCTGGCCTCCCTCGGTCTTGTCGATCGAGCGGATGTTGAGGCCGCGAAAGCAGGGCGGCCTCCCCAGCAGACCTCGGCGTTTCAGCTGATCCTCGCCGACGGGACCGCCTATGCCCATCCGGGGACTTTCCGGACGCTCAACCGGGCCGTGGATCCGAGCTCGGGGACTATTGTCGTGCAGGCGCTGTTCCCGAATCCCGAGCGGCTTCTGCGGCCCGGGATGTACGCCCGGGTACGCGCGAAGCTGCAGGACCGGCCCAATACCGTGCTCATCCCGCAGACTGCGGTGCAGGAGATCCAGAGTGCCCGGACCGTCTTCGTCGTCGGACCGGATAACACGGTCACGCTGCGAACGATCACCGCCGGCGAGCCGTACGGACCCTTCTTCCCCGTCTACAGCGGGGTGCGGGCCGGCGAGCGCGTGATTGTGGAGGGCCTGCAGAAGGTGCGGCCCGGGATGCCGGTCACCCCCGCGGTGCAGCCCGCTCCCCCGCTGCCCGGGATCTCCGGCGCGACCAAGTAAGCGAGGAGCCCCCGTGCTGAGTCAGTTCTTTATCCACCGCCCGAATTTTGCGATCTCGATCGCCCTGCTGATCGTGCTCATCGGCGCGCTGTCGTACACCGCGCTGCCCCGGGAACAGTACCCGAATATCAGCCCGCCCACGGTCACCGTGTCGGCGACCTACGTCGGCGCGAACGCCGAAGCCGTCGCGCAAAATGTCGCCGTGCCGATTGAAGAGGCGGTCAACGGCGTCTCCAACGCGGTCTACTTGCAGTCCCGGAGCTCGTCCGACGGGGCCTACGCGCTGACGGTGACGTTCCGGTTGGGCACCGACCCGGACCTCGATGCCGTGGCCATCCAAAACCGGGTGAGCCAGGCCTCGGGCAACCTCCCCGCCGCCGTGAACAACTTCGGGATCGCGGTGCGCAAAGCGTCGCCGAACTTCCTGATGGGCATCGCGCTCCACTCCCCGCAGGACAGTTACGACCCGATCTTTCTCAGCAACTACGCGCTGATCCACGTGCTCGACCCGCTGCTGCGCGTTCCCGGCATCGGCGATTATTTCATCTTTCCGAGGCAGAGTTATGCCATCCGGACCTGGCTCCGGCCGGATGCGATGGCGGCCCTGGGATTGACGGCGGGAGATGTGGGCGCCGCCATCCAGTCGCAGAACGTGGTGTCTCCGGCGGGGGTCCTCGGGCAGCCTCCGGTCCCCGCCGGTACGCCGTTTCAGTACACGGTGAACGCCCAGGGGCAGCTCACCGATCCGAGCCAGTTTAACCGGATCGTCGTGAAGACACTCTCTGACGGCAGCGTCGTCCGGCTCCAGGACGTGGCGCGCACCGAGGTCGGCGCGCAGGACTACGGCACGTACGGCTATCGGAACGGCCATGTCGCCGCGTTCATCATCCTGCTGCAAAGCCCCGGGTCCAACGCGCTGCAGGCCTCCCAGGCGGTCCGCGCGACCATGAGCGGCCTGGCGCAGAGCTTCCCGCCCGGGCTCACCTACGATGTCGTTTTTGACACGGCGCTCTTTGTGACCGCCGCGCTCAACGATGTGACCCGAACCCTGGGCCTGGCGTTTCTGCTGGTCCTCCTGGTCATCTTCGTCTTCCTGGGCAAGGCCCGAGCCACCCTCATCCCGATGCTCGCGATCCCCGTCTCCCTCATCGGCGCGTTCGCCGCCTTCAATGCGCTCGGCTTCACCATCAATATCATGACCATGTTCGCGCTGGTGCTGGCCATCGGCCTCGTGGTCGACGACGCAATCGTGGTGGTCGAGGCGATCGAACGCCAGATCGAAGACGGCCGCAGCCCCGTGGCCGCGGCCGAAGCGGCGATGCGCCTGGTGTCGGGGCCCGTGATCGCGATCGCCCTCGTCCTGGACGCCGTCTTCGTCCCGACCGCGTTCATCGGGGGCATCAGCGGGCAGCTGTACCGGCAGTTCGCGCTGACCCTGGCCGCGTCGGTCACCATCTCGGCCTTCGTCGCGCTCACGCTCACGCCGGCGCTCTGCGCCGTGCTGCTGCGCCCGCAGGACGCCCCGCGGGGACCTCTGGCGCCGTTCTTTGCGGCCTTCAACGCGGCATTTGCGGGGGCGACCGAGGCGTACATCCGAGGGGTGGCGCGCGCGATCCGGGGCCGCTGGCTCATGATCGGCGCCCTGGCGGTGATCGGGGTGATGGCCTGGCGGCTGCTGACGCTCCTGCCGTCGACCTTCGTGCCCCTCGAGGATCAGGGCTTCTTCGTCTCGGCCTTCCGGCTGCCCGACGGAGCCTCCCAGGACCGCGCCCAGGCGGTCGCCCAGAAGGCCACGCAGTTTCTGCTCAGTGTTCCGGGCGTGCAGGGGGTCGTGACGGCCGGAGGGTTCGATGTCTTGACCCAAACGATCAACTCGAACGCGTTTGCCATGTTCGTCATCTTGACGCCGTGGGACCAGCGGCGGTCCCCGCAGACGCAGCTGTTCGCGATCCTGGGGCGCGCCAATTTCGAATTTTACCACTACCCCGAGGCCATCGGGTTCGCGTTTCCGCTGCCGGCGCTCCCGGGCGTGGGGGTCGTGAACGGATTTCAGTTCATGGTGGAAGACCGGAACGGGACGGGTCAGGCGGAGGCGCTGGCGCGGGCTGCGCAGACGGTCATCGGGGCCGCCGCCGCCCGCAAGGAAGTGACCGGCCTGTCAACGGGGTTCAGCACGTCGGTTCCCCAGTTCAATGTCGTGGTGAACCGGGACAAGGCCGGGACCCTCGGCGTCCCCGTCGACAGTATCTTCCAAAGCCTGGCCGCATTTCTCGGGGGGGAGCAGATCAACAACGTGACGCTCTTCGGACGGGTCTACAAGGCGATGATCCAGGCGGAGACCCAGTTCCGGGTGACCCCCGCCAGCATCGGCGGGATCTACGTCCGCAGCAACGGCGGGACGATGGTGCCCTTGAGCACGCTCGCGACGGTGAGCCCCACGACGGGCCCGGCGGTGATCTCCCGCTATAACGGATACTACGCGGCCGAGGTGGATGGACAGGCCCCGTTCGGCGCCAGCTCCGGTCAGGCCATCACGGCCATGGAAGCCGTGGCCAAGACGGCGCTCCCGGCCGGGTACGGGTATGAGTGGACCGGGCTGGCGCTCCAGGAGAAAGAGGCCAGCGGCGCGCAGGTCCTCGCGTTCGTGCTCGCCCTGGTGCTGGTGTTTCTCCTCCTGGTCGCCCTCTACGAGAGCTGGAGGATTCCCTTCAGCGTGCTCCTCGGGGTCCCGCTGGCCGCGTTCGGCTCGCTGCTGGCCATCTATCTCCGCCGCACCTGGCTCCATGATGTCCAGAGCGACGTCTACGTGCAGATCGGGCTGGTGACGCTGATCGGTCTGGCGGCGAAGAACGCGATCCTGATCGTGGAGTTCGCCAAGGACAAGCATGAACAGGAGGGCATGCCGGTCGCCGACGCCGCCCTTGCGGGGGCGCGGCTCCGCCTCCGCCCGATCCTCATGACCTCGCTGTCGTTCATCTTCGGGACGATGCCCCTGGTGTTTGCCTCGGGGGCGGGCGCGAACTCCCGCCATTCCCTGGGGACCGGGGTGGTTGGCGGGATGAGCGTGGCCACGGCCCTGGGCATTTTCTTCATTCCCGTCCTCTATGTGATCTTTGCCGGCACGGGGGGAAGCCGCCGGCGCGCCGGCGGGCAGTCGAGTGCTGGCGCGCCTCCAGAGGGTCCGGTGTCCGCGGATGCCCCCTAGACCCGCGCTACTTCCGCTTTATCCCGCCCGAAAGCCGTCCTAGGAGTCCAAACAGCGTCAGCAGACCACCCAACGTCATCAACCCGAGGGATCCAAAGAACAACATCTGCAGACCTTCGACTTCCAGCCCCATCTTGGCCATTTGCGCCTGCAACTGCAGCCACTGCGGCATGGTTTCCGCGTATAAGACCAGCCCGCCCATGAGAACGATGATGCCGGCAATCTCCGTCACCAGATCCTGGGACTTCAGCAGGACTTCCCGAAAGCGGAATAAGGCCGGTATGAGCGCGACGAGAACCGATACGACTGTATTCCACCCGGTCCAGCCGGGATCCGTCATGGCGCTGCCCCCCGTGATACCCACCTTGGTGGCCCGAAACATTCTGTCTTCCCCGAAGGGGCCCCTCGGAGGACATGGCGTCAGGAGGGCTTGAGCCACTGCCGCAGGGGCAGGACGGCGACGCCCGCCCCCTCCAGCATGCTCTTCAGCATTCTGACCGCCTCCTGCGAGGGAGGGTGGTCGCCGTGCAGGCAGATCGTATCCACCCGCATCTCCAGCGCCGCCTGGCCGGCCGTCAG
>DATHLI010000141.1:0-2047 GCA_035488355.1 bacterium
GTTCTGGTGGTCCGCCGAGAGCACCTCGATCGGCCCGCCGACCGCGTTCGGTCCGTACTTCTTCACGAAGTCCTCGACGGCCATCTTGACCGCCTCGACGCCGTGTTTCCCCCCGATGTCGGCGTACACGCCCGACTGGTCATTGATGACGGCGAGGACCACCTTGCCGTGCATCAGCTGGACCGCGCCCTGGCCGGCGGCCGGCCCCAGCAGCCCGAGCACGATCACGATCGCGCAGACGAACGCTCCCCCCCGCTGCATACCCTCACCTCCCGCTGTGGTGCGCACCCCCGGTGCCCGAATGCGGATGCGCCCGATCTCACACGCCGAGGTATTCCAAGAGCTCACGTTCCTCGCGGACCACTTCCTGGTTGGACAGGCTCCGCACCGTCCTCCCGTTGACGATCAGGTGGTGCGTATCGGCCACCGTCGTGGCAAAGCGGAGATTCTGCTCGACCAGCAATACGGTCAGGCCGTGTGATTTGATCTCTTTGACGATCTCGCCCACCCGCTCGACGAGGAGGGGCGCCAGCCCTTCGGTCGGCTCGTCCAGGAGCAGGATTTTGGCGCCCATCCGGAGGACGCGGGCGATCGCGAGCATCTGCTGCTCACCCCCGGAGAGTTTGGAGCCGGACTGCGACGCCCGGTCCTTCAAGGGGGGAAAGACCGAAAAGACTTTGTCGAGGCTCCAGGATTCGTCCGAGACCACGGGCGGGAGAAGCAGGTTTTCCAGCACGGAGAGCGTGCCGTAGATGCCGCGGTCGTCCTGGACCCACCCGATCCCCATCCGGGCGATCTGCTGGGGGGGAAGGTGGCCGATCTCGCGACCATCCAGCAGGATCCGGCCCCGTTTCTGCCGGTGGATGCCCATGATGCATCTGAGCGCCGTCGTCTTGCCCATGCCGTTGCGGCCGACGAGGGTGACGACCCGGCCGTCCCCGACCTCGAGGGTGACGCCGTGGAGGACCTGGCTCTCCCCGTACCACGCCTGGAGGCCGTCCACCACGAGCATTTACGCCGCGCCTCCGAGATAGGCTTCGATCACGTCCCGGCGGTTCCGGAGCTCCGCGTACGTCCCCTCGGCGAGGACCCGGCCGCGCGTCAGGACCGTGATGCGCTGTGAGAGGGCCGCGACCACCCCCATGTTGTGCTCGACCAGCACGACGGTGCGGTTTCGCGCGACCTGGCGGATCGGCTCCAGGATCCGCGTGACATCCTCCAGGCTGAGTCCGGCGGTGGGCTCGTCCAGCAGGAGCAGCCTCGGACGCAGCGCGAGGGTCAGGCCGATTTCCAGCGCCCGCTTCTGGCCGTAGGGAAGCGCCGCCGCCGGGCGGCCCGCCTGCCGATCGAGGCCCACGGACGCGAGAATCTGCATCGCCTCGCCGGTGAACTGATCCAAGACCCGATCGGACCGCCAGAAGGCGTAGCCGTGGCGGGTGCCGGCCTGGAGGGCCAGCCGCACGTTGTCGAGCAGGGTGAGATGCGGGAAGACGCTGGTAATCTGGAACGACCGGGCGATGCCCAGGCGGGCGATCCGGTGGGGGGGATGCCCGGTGATCTCCTGGCCCGCGAACAGGATCCGGCCCCGGGTGGGGAAGAGCAGCCCGCTGAGGAGGTTGAACAGCGTGGTCTTCCCCGCGCCGTTCGGCCCGATGATGGCGTGGATGGTGCCTTCCTGCACCCGCAGATCGGCGCCGTCCAGGGCGCGGAAGCCCCGGTAGTCCATCGTCAACCCTCTGGTTTCCAGGATGGCTTCCGCGTCCGGCATCGGCAGGGGCCAAGGCTCGTGAACGCTCAATTGGCACTCGCCCGCGGCAATCCCTTCAGCAGCCGGGGTTTGGCGGGGGCCCGGTGTCCGGCGATTCCGGGGTCGTTATCGGGCGTTGGGGCGGCGGCGCGCGGGCCGCTGAGATTCCGGCGCCGGCGCGCGCGCTGATTCCGGGAACGGCGGGGGCGGGGACGCCGAGTAGGGGAGCATCTCGCGGACGATCTCGGCCACGACGACCTGAAGCGCGGCGGCCACGGGAACGGCCAGGAGCCCTCCGAG
>DATHLI010000142.1:0-1722 GCA_035488355.1 bacterium
AGGCCGCCAGCGATCCTTGAACGCGGAGTCGCCGCCAAGTCCGGAATCTCCGGACGCACGCTTCGTGGAAGCCGGGCCGCCGCTTTTGTGCGAGCTGGAGGGGTCACCATGCCGCGCATCAGTATCGCGCTCGCCGCCGTCCGCCTCGCCGCCTGCGGCGAGCAGAGCGCGGCGGCAGCGAACTAAGTGCGCCGCGCACGATGGATCGCGGATACCCGAAGGCGACCGTCTGACCTTGTCCTGGAGCCGGGCGTGCCTCCGCTCGGCCGGTCGGCACGGCAGCCGGTGGACGCACGTTGGCAGCCGTGGAAGCGACGTTCGTTCCGTTGGAACGTGCCGCTCCCGATCGGAGAAGCGCGGTGCTCCCCGCGCGCGGCATTGCATGCAGATCTCGACGTCGCCGCTGTCGGGCTCCATTGGCACGCTCCCTGAATTGCCGAGCTGTTGGGGGAGGCACACATGCGCGTGCGTGCGGCAGTGATCTCGGGGGCGATCCTGCTCGGGTGCGGCGGTGCGAGAGACAGTGGCGGCGGCACGGCGGCGACTTCGTCCCAGGTGACCACCACACCACCCGCGGCTCCTTCCGCGTCCGCCGGCGCGACGCCGCCCTCGACGGACACGCCGCAGTCCACCCCGGCCGCGCCGCCGGACAACACACCCGCTCCGCCCCCGCCTCCACCGGCCGCCACGCCGCAGGCGTGGGCCGGCACGCAGGTCTTCACCACGCCGTGGACGGAGCTCGAGGGCGTTGCGACGCTCCCCGGCGGCCGGCTCATCGTCTTCGGAAGCCAGTTCATCACGAGAGACGGAATCGGGAGCCGGCACGGGACGCTCGCGTGGACCGACGCCACCGGAAAGGTGGAGCGCGTCGAGGTCCCGCAGGCGGACGAGATCTTCGGCATGGCCGTGTCCGCCTCCTCCCGCGCTATCGCGCTCGCCGGGTACACGCAGGGAACGGGAGGCTACCTTCTCGTGCTCGATGCGGACGGCGCGCAGCAGTGGCTCGTCTCGATGGGGCGCGAGGTCGCCGTCTACGGCGTGACGTTCGCGCCGAACGGCGACCTGGTCGCGTGCGGGTCGGATCCGGACTCGTTCATCGGGCGCTGGGCCCCGGATGGGACGCTGCTCTGGCGCAAGACGTACGGGGCGGACGCCGACGGGTTCGCTTTCGGGATCGCCATGACGCCGTCGGGCGACATCGCGGCGGCGGGCGGCCGCAGTCCCGTGGTCGCCGTCCGGACGACGCCGGACGGGACGACGCGCTGGACCCGCACGCTCGCCGTTGGATCGCCGTCCAGCGGGCGAGGAGCGATCGCCACCGACGCGACCGGCGCGGTGCTGCTCGCGGGACGCGACACGGACGACGCGTTCGTCGCGAAGCTCGATTCCGCGGGCGACACGCTCTGGGTCCGAACCATCGCCACGTCCGGCGTGGACACCGCCAACGGCATCGCGGTCGATTCCAGAGGCGAGGCGATAGTCGTGGGCTCGTACGGGCTGGGATCCGGCGGCGCAGGGACCGGGTACGTCGCGCGGTATGCTCCGACCGGGGAGCGGCTCTGGATGACGGACGTGAACTGGCCGGGGATCGAGGTCCTGGGTGGCGTCGCCCTCGACACGGCGGGAAACGCATACGTCGTGGGCTCATTGCCGTCGGATGCATTCGGATTCCAGACCGAAGGTTTCCTCGCCAAGGTCGAGCGCACCGGCGTCGTGCAGTGA
>DATHLI010000143.1:0-5939 GCA_035488355.1 bacterium
GCGGATCCCGCGCGCCCTAGGGCGGCGGCATCTTCAACCGGATATGCACCTCGTCGAGCGCGGCGGGGTCGACGGCCGACGGCGCGCCGGTCATGAGATCCGCCGCGCTCTGCGTCTTGGGAAACGCGATGACCTCGCGGATCGTCTCTTGCCCCGCCAGCATCATCACGGCCCGGTCCAAGCCGAGGGCGATGCCGCCGTGAGGAGGCGCCCCATACCGGAACGCTTCGAGGAGGAACCCGAACCGGTCCCGGGCCTGCTCGGGCGAGATCCCCAGGATCTGGAACAGCCGGGCCTGCATCTCCTGCTGGTGGATCCGGATGCTCCCCCCGCCCAGTTCCACGCCGTTCAATACCAGGTCGTAGGCCTTCGCCCGCACGCGCAGCGGGCTGTGCTCCAGCAGGGGGAGATCCTCGTCCAGCGGCGCCGTAAACGGATGGTGCACCGCGACCAGGCGGCCTGACTCCTGGCTGTGTTCGAGCAGCGGAAATTCCATCACCCACACGAACGCGAGGCGGTCCGCGAGCAACCCGCGCGAGCGGGCCAGGTCGAGCCGGAGCCGGCCGAGCGCGAGGCTCGACTGGCGCGGATCGCCGGCCACCAGAAGCAGCAGGTCGCCCTCCGCCGCCGCAAACCGTTCTCGCAGCGCCGCGAGGCGGTCGGGAGGAAGGTAGCGGGAGACGGGACCGCGCGAGCCGTCCCGGTCGAGGTGGACGGGCAGGAGCCCCTGCGCGCCCGCGGCCCGTGCCGCGTCTTCCAGTTGCTGCACCTCCCGCCGGCTCAACCCCGCGCCCTGCGGCACGCAGATCCCGCGGACGGCGCCGCCCGCTTCGATCGCCCTCGCGAAGACCTGGAACTCGCTGTGGCGCAGCAGGTCCGAGCAGTCGACGACGGGGAGTCCAAACCGGAGATCGGGCTTGTCGGTCCCGTAGCGGTCCATCGCTTCGGCGTAGGTCATCCGGGGAAACGGAGTTGCGACCGTGATCCCGAGGGCGTCCCGCACCACCGCGGCGACCATCGCCTCGGTGGCCCGAACGACGTCCTCGACGCCGACGAATGACATCTCGACATCGATCTGCGTGAACTCCGGCTGCCGGTCCGCGCGGCCGTCCTCGTCCCGGAAGCAGCGGACGATCTGAAAGTACCGCTCCACCCCGGCGACCATCAGCAGCTGCTTGAAGAGTTGGGGTGACTGCGGGAGGACATAGAACTTGCCCGGATGGAGACGGCTGGGCACCAGAAAGTCACGCGCCCCCTCCGGGGTGCTCTTGATCAGCATGGGGGTCTCGACCTCGAGGAACCCCGCCGCGCTCAGGTAGTCGCGGACGGCCTTGGTAAGGCGGTGCCGGAGCGCGAGGTGGCGGTACATCACCGGCCGGCGGAGATCGAGGTACCGGTAGGTGAGCCGGAGCGCTTCGTCCACCTCGACCTCATCGGCGATCGGAAACGGCGGCGTCTCCGCCTGGTTCAGGATGCGGAGATCGCGGACCCGCACCTCGACCTCGCCGGTGGGAATCTTCGGGTTGACTGTTCCGGCCGGCCGCGCGGCCACGCTCCCCCGGACCGCCACGACGTACTCGCTCCGCACCTGAGCGGCGGCGGCCGCGGCGGCCGGCGCGTCCTGGGGAGTGAAGACGACCTGGGTGACGCCCTCGCGGTCGCGGAGATCGATGAAGATGAGACCCCCGAGATCGCGCCGGGTCTGGACCCACCCCATCAGCGTGACCTCCCGCCCCACATCCGCGCGGCGGAGGCTCCCGTTGCTGTGGGTCCGCCGCCAGTCGCCGAGCCCGCCGGTCATGCGCGCGCCCTCTGCGCGGTCCGAGACCGGAGCCGAGCCGCGAGGACCTCCGGGATGCCGGCGAGCGCCACCTCCTCCTGCGTCCCCGTGGCCATCTCGCGCACGGCGGCCACGCCCCGCCGGAGCTCGTCCTCCCCCAGTACGACCACGAAGACCGCGCCGAGCCGGTCTGCCTGCTTCATCTGCGCGCGGAGCCCGCGGGCCATCACGTCGACGTCCACCGCGATGCCGGCTCCGCGCAGGCGGTCCGCCAGCGCGAGCGCGGGGGCGGTGTGCGCGCCGGCCGTGGCGATGTAGGCGTCCAGCCGCTGCTCTGCCTGCGGCGCCAGGCCCTCCTGCTCGAGCGCCAGGAGCAGCCGTTCGATCCCCAACCCGAATCCCACGCCGGGCGTCGGACGGCCGCCGAGCTGCTCGGCCAGCCCATCGTACCGGCCCCCGCCGAAGACCGCGTTTTGGGCTCCCAGCTTTCCGGAGTACACTTCGGCCGCCGTTCGCGTGTAGTAGTCGAGGCCGCGCACGATGTGCGGATCGAGCGCGTACCCGATGCCGACCGCATCCAGGTGGGCCTGCACGCCGTCGAAGTGGGCCCGGCAGGCGTCGTCGAGGTAAGAGAGGATCTGCGGGGCCCCCTGGACGATCCGCTGATCCGTCTTGCAGTCGAGCAGGCGCAGCGGGTTGGTCTCGAAGCGCCGCTGACAGTCCGCGCACATCTCCCCGAGGTGCGGCCTGAGGTAGTCCTGCAGCGCCTGGATGTACCTGGGCCGGCAGACCGCGTCACCGACGCTGTTGAGGTGCACCGTCACCTCCCTGAGGCCGAGGGCTTCGACGAGGCGCACCCCCAGGCTCAGCACCTCGGCATCCGCCGCCGGGTCCGGGCTGCCGATCACTTCAGCGCCGAACTGCGTGTGCTGGCGGTACCGGCCGAGCTGCGGCCGGTCGTAGCGGAAGATCGGGCAGATATAGTAGACTTTGACGGGCAGTCCGGCGGCGCCCAGGTTGTGCTCGAGGAACGCGCGCATCACCGGCGCGGTGCCTTCGGCGCGCAGCGTCAGGCTCCGCTCGCCCCGGTCCAGAAACGTGTACATCTCCTTGTCAACGATGTCCGTCCCGGCGCCCACCCCGCGCAGGAACACCTCGGTGTGCTCGACGACCGGCGTGCGGATCTCCTGATAGCCGTACCGGTGCGCCAGGTCCCGGATCTGCGCCTCGACGCGATGCCAGCGGCCTACCTGCGCAGGCAAGATGTCCTGCATCCCCCGGGGCGCCTTGATGTCCATGCCGTGTGGCCTCCGTTCCGGCCGCGATAAAAAACCCGTCCGGTGAGGCTACTTCCTCACCATCGACGGGAAGGATGCTTCGCCGGTGTCGCCCGGCCTCGTCGGGCCGGACGAGGTGCGGACAGTGTACCCTCCGGCATCCGGCCCTGTCAAATTCGCCTCGATGGCACGCCGGACGCTCCAGGCGGCCCCGAATGCGCCTCCGAAGACCACCGCGAGGAAGAACGCCACCACCTCGGCGCGATCCAGCACGTACGCGGCGGCCAGGACCCATCCCCGGGCCCGCAGCCACGCCGCGCCTCCAACAAGCACCGCGATCGGGAATGCGGCGCCGCGCAGCCGGGGCGACCGCAGCAGGCGGGCGGCGGCAAGCAGCCACCCCCCGACCAGGAGGCCCCCGCACCCGAGGATCAACGTTTGGGGCAGCGTCCGCGCGAGCACTCCCAGCGCCGGCGCCGGCAGTCGCCGGATCAGGGTCAGGAAGAGGGCCGACGCGGCGAGCAGGACCAAGAGCGAGCCGGCGACGCTGCCGGCGACACCCCGCCACACCGGCGCCGGGCGCGGAGCGGCAAGCCGGGCGACGATCGCGCCCTGAGCGGCGGGCGAGAGCAGGAGCAGGACCGGGATCAGCACCCAGGTCAGCGCGTCCCAGGTGGAATGCGGGAACAGATCCAGGAGCGCCCGCAGCCACCCGACCCGCGCGGCGGCGGCCAGCCCCCACACGCCGGTTCCTCCCGCGGCGGCCCCGCACGCGGTGAGTTCCCAGAATTCGAGGCGCCGGGTCATCGCTCTTGGCTGTCCAGCAGGAGGGTCACCGGCCCGTCGTTGTGGATCTCCACGACCATGTGGGCCCGGAACCGGCCGGGGACCACGCGGACTCCCAGCGTCTCGAGCGAGCGGTTGAACTCGAGATACAGCGGCTCGGCCTGCTCCGGCGGCGCCGCCCGGACAAAGCTCGGCCGCCGCCCGCCGCTGGTGTCGGCGTAGAGTGTAAACTGCGAGACGCTCAGGACCTCGCCGCCCGTGTCGAGGAGCGACCGGTTGAGCCGCCCGGCCTCGTCGCCGAAGATCCGGAGATGGACAAGCCGGCCGGCGAGCGCGCGGGCATCCTCAGGCCCGTCCGCGAGCCCGACGCCGAGCAGCACCACCATTCCGCGGCCGATCTGCCCGGTGACCTCGCCGGGATCTTCCGGACCGGATCCCGATGGCCGCGCGAGCACGCGCACCTCAGCCCGCCGGACCCGCTGCACCAGCGCCCGCATCCGCTAGCGGACATGTCGCCGCAGCGCAGCGACGGCGCGATCGATGTCCTCGACGGTGTTATAGAAGTAGGGCGAGAGACGCACCACCCCGGGCCGGGAGTCGATGATGATCCGCTCCCGCGCCAGCGCCTGAACGGCCGTGGAAGGATCGGGAACCGGGACGGTGATAATCCCCGCGTGCCCCTGCACCGTGCCCGCCAATCGCGGCGACAGGCCCGCTCCGCGAAGGGCCTCGACCAGCGCGGAGGTGAGCTCCACCTGCCTGGCGCGCAGCCTCGCCGGGGTGATCTCGTGCACATACTCCAGCCCCGCCCGGCCGGCAAAGACCGCGGCGATCGCGGGGGTTCCTCCCTCGAAGCGGCGGGCGTCGTCCGCGTACTCGAGGTGGGTGATGTCGAACGCAAACTGGTTGCGGTGGGCAAACCACCCGACGACCTCCGGGCGCAGCGCTGTGCGGACCTCGCGGCGGGCGTACAGGTAGGCGATCCCCGGCCCTCCGAGGAGCCACTTCAGCCCCCCGGTCACGAGAAAGTCCACGCCGGCGGCTCTGACGTCCAGCGGCATCTGCCCGGCGGACTGGTACGCGTCCACCAGGAGCAGGGCGCCCCGGGCGTGCGCCAGCTGTGCCAGCGCCGCCACGTCCTGAATCGCGCCGCTCTGGAAGTAGACGTGCGAGGTCGCCACCAGCTGCGTGCGTTCATCGATCGCCCGCTCAAACGCTTCGAGCGGCACCGTGAGCCCATCGGGACTGTGGACGAACACCACCTCGACCCCGCGCGATCGCTTGGCGAGCCACTGGTACGAAACGGTTGGGAAATCGATATCGGCAATCACCACGCGGGGGCGCGGCCGGTAGTCGAAGGCGCTCCCCACCGCGGACAGCGCGGCGGTAATCGATGGGAACAGGGCCACGTCCTCCTCTCCGGCGCCGAGCAGGCGGGCGACGGAGGCTCTCAGCGCGCCGAGTTCGTCCCACCAGGGGCCGTACCACGCCGAAGCCCCCATGGACGACCAGAGGTCGAGGCACCGCTCGATTGCGCGCCGGACCGGGGTCCCCAGCGCTCCGAGCGAGCAGGAATTGAGGTACGTCGCGTCCTTGAACACCGGGAACTCCGACCGATAGTCCGCCCACGATTTCATCCTCTGCTTGCTGTCGGCCTCAACTAGGTTCGGAGTCTCCGCAGGGGACCCCGGGGCCGTCGCTCGATGACGGACGCTCACCGCTTGGGCCTCCCCCGACGGTCCCCAGCCGGACCAGAGGCGGCCGGACGGGGGACTGAGGTGCGGGGAGTCCCCGCAGGGGCCACGCTGGTGACGCGGGAGCGCGGGCGCAGGCGCCGCAGACGCCTGCGGACCTCGTCGAAAGTTTCCTCCCGCTTGGGGAACGCGAACCGGACGTAATGCCGGCCGGACGAGGGGTCGTGGAAGAACGAGGAGCCGGGCACCGGGGCCACCCCTACCTCCCGGATCAGGTGCATCGTGAACTCGTAGTCGTCGTCGTACCCCAGGGGGGTGATGTCGCAAATGATGTAGTAGGCGCCGGAGGGCGCCAGGCACGCGAACCCGGCGTCCTGAAGGATGCCGAGGAGCGTGTCCCGT
>DATHLI010000144.1:0-2298 GCA_035488355.1 bacterium
GTCTGGCTGCCCAGCGGCGGCTACCTGGTGTTCGATCGGACCGAGGCCGCGACGGTCATCGATGTCAACACCGGGAAATACGTCGGGAAGACGGACCAGCCGAGCACGATCCTCAAGACGAACATCGAGGCCGCCAGGGAGGTGGCCCGGCAGATCCGCCTTCGCGACATCGGCGGCATCATCCTGATCGATTTCATCGACATGGACTCCGAGAAGCACCGCCGCCAGGTCTTGGCGGCCCTGCAGGAAGCCGTACGCCGGGACCGGACGAAGATCCACATCATCGATCTGACCGGATTGGGGCTGGTCGAGCTCACCCGGAAGCGGGTGTATCAGAACCTCGAGGAGATCATGCGGATCGCCTGCCCGTACTGCGAGGGCCGCGGCCGGGTGCTGTCGGCCGAGAGCGTGGCGGTGCGCGTGCGCCGGGAGCTCGGGCGGCTCGCGCTCACGTCCCGGGGCCGCGTCGTGTTGGTCCAGGCGCATCCCGACGTGGCGGCGGAGCTCACCAGGGACGAACGCTGGAAGGACGCGCTGGAAGGCGAGTCGCGGAAGACCATCGTCATCCGCGCCCAGCCCGGCATGCACATCGAGCGGGCCAATCTCTCCACCGGCGCCTCCGCCGAGGCCGCGGAGCAGGAAGTCCAGGCCGCGCATAACGGAGGAGATGGGAAACACCTCTGGTTGGAGCCCATGCGGGGGGAGGTGCTCGATCTGCCAGAGGAGGACGGAGCCGACACCCCCCTGCTTCCCCGGCGGCGCGGCTTCCTCGGCCGGCTGCGATCCTGGGTGGGAGGTGTGCTCGGTCCCCGGCGGGCCGCCGGGCGGCCGGCCGGCGAACCCGGCATGCCGCCGTCCGGCGCGGCCGGCAAATGGCAGCGTGACAAAGCCGATCGAAGCGAGGAGTGGGACAAAGGTAAGGCCGATCGAAAGTCAATCGAAGCGAGGAGTAGTGCGGAGGCAAGCGAGGAGTGGAGCCAAGGTCAGGCCGATGCGCGGACACCGCGCAAGGCGCGCAGGTGGCGTCATCGCCGGGGGAGGCTGCCCCCCTCGGGGGCTCCAGACCAGAGTGGGGTCAACAGCAAGCAGAGGTTGCCCGAGACTTCGGAGGCGGACGGCCGGGAGCCGCGCGATGCGGACAGCCGGCAGGATCCCGGCCGGCAGGGGCGCGGGACAGACGCGCGCGGGGGCGCGGAGGCGCGCGCGCCCGCGGAGGATCGTTGACACTCCTGGGGGCCCATGCTACGATTTCGTGGACCTTCCAAGGGGTGAGATGCGGTGTACGCGGTGATTGAGACCGGCGGCAAGCAGGTCCGCGTCGAGGCGGGGCAGGTGCTCGAGGTCAGCCGCCTCAAGCACGAACGCGGAGCAGAGGTGACCCTCGGGCGCGTGCTGATGCTGGTGGACGGCGAGCGCGTCACCGCCGGGACTCCCACGGTCCCCGGGGCCCGTGTTGCCGCGACCGTGCTCGGCCACGGACGGCGCCGCAAGATCATCGTCGGGAAGTTCCGTTCGAAGAAGCGCTACCGCAGGCGGGTCGGACACCGCCAGCCGCTCAGCCGGGTGCGCGTCGACCGGATCGACGTGGAGGGAGCAGCGCATGGCGCATAAGAAAGGCGGGAGCAGCTCACGGAACGGACGGGACAGCAACTCGCAGCGTCTGGGCGTGAAGCGGTTCGCCGGACAGACGGTGACCGCGGGCAGCGTCCTGGTGCGGCAGCGAGGGACGCGGTACCACCCCGGCCTGAACGTCGGCCTGGGCAGGGACGATACGCTGTTCGCGCTCGTGCCCGGCGTCGTCCGGTTCGAACGGCGCGGCCGGGACGGGCGGCAGGTCTCGGTGCTGCCTGCGCTTCCTGCGGGGTCATAGGCCTCACGGGCACCGTCCCACCCCAAGAATTCGCGGAGCCGTCACGGATTCTTGAGGGCCTCGGGAACACCCTGGGCTCGGCGAGCCCGGGGTTTTTTGATTCCGTCGCGCGGCGTACGATGTTTATCGATCTGGCGCGCATTCACGTCAAGGCGGGGGACGGCGGGAATGGCTGTGTCGCGTTCCGCCGGGAAAAGTTCGTTCCCAAAGGCGGACCGTCCGGGGGGGACGGCGGCCGGGGCGGAGACGTGCTCCTGGTGGCCGATCCCAACCTCAACACGCTCCTGCCGTTCCGCTACCGCCGCCGGTTCATCGCGGCCCGCGGCGGCCATGGAGAGGGGAGCCGGCGCGCCGGTCGCTCCGGGGAGGACCGATTCATCGCGGTTCCCGTAGGCACCACGGTGCTCGATGACGCGACGGGGACCCGG
>DATHLI010000145.1:0-2458 GCA_035488355.1 bacterium
ATCGTAGACGAAGATGTCCAGGCGCCGCACGAGCTCATCGGTCAGGACGAGGTCGATCAGGCTCACGTCCTCGTAGAACCGGCGGATCTCCAGCACCCGGTCGAACCCGGCCTGGTCGCGCAGGGCGGCGAAGAACGTGTAGCCGATGGTGTAGGGCGCGGGCCGGTTGGAGAGCTGGACCGAGATGGTCGCCCATTCCTTGGCGGTGAGGAGCCGGTTGAGCAGCTCGGCCTCGACAAACGTCGCCCATCCCTCGTTGATGATGTGGGTCCGCTGGATGAGGTCGAAGTATTCCGCCTCCTCCCGAATCGACTCGAGCAGGATGCGCTCGAAGTCCTCCAGGGGGGCCCGCTCCTCGAGATAGTAGATCAGCCGCTTCTTGAGTTCCGGGCCGCTCCGCTCGAACGCGTTCACCGACGTCGCCACGGTGAGCAGCGCATCGAGCAGCTTCTCCACCCGCTCCCGGCCGTACCGGACTTCGAAGGACCGGATCATCCGGGCGTGCTGCTCCGCGAGGTTCAGCATGTTCTTGTTGGACTTGCGGTACCAGTGGTTGTTCGCAAAGAAATCCGCGTGGCCGAGCACGTGGGCGATCACCAGCACGTTCTGCAGATAGGTGTTGGCGCTGCGCAGGAAGGCGTGCGACGGCGCGGTATTCAGGACGAGCTCGAGGATGCTGAAGACCTCCTTGCTCTGCTGGAGGACCAGCTCCTTGTAGGTTCCGCCCCAATACCAGTGGATGAACCGGTTCGGGAGGCCCATGCTGGCGACTTCGGCGATCTCGTCGCTGTCGGTGATCTGGAAGACGACCGGATCGAATGCCAGCCCGCGGTCGCGGGCCAGATCCTCCAGCTCGTGGATGACCGTCTGATACTCGCCGATCATGGGTCCGCCCCCCCGCCTACCGCCGCGCGGTCCCGGCGTAGCGCCGGGAGGCCTGGGCGTCGAAGAACGCGAGGAAATCCTTCATCGCCGCCCGGATCGTCTCCAGGTCCATCAGGTTGGCAAACGTGGCGCCCTCGCCCGTCTTGGCGGCCTCCTGCACATACTCGCTGAAGCCGCCGATCCCCCGGCCCCCCGGGTTCACGTGCCCATAGATGACCAGGTCGAACGCCCCCCGGGCCTCCTCGAACCGCTTCTTGGCCAGGTCGAAGTCGCCCGAACTCGTCTCCCCGTCGGTAAACATGAAGAGAAACTTGTCGTACTCCCCGGCGCCATCGAGCAGCTCGACCGCCTTCTCGAACCCGGTGCTGATGTGGGTCCCCCCGCTCGACTCCACGCAGAAGAACTCGTCGCGGGTCTTCTCCTCGGCGACGTCCTGAAACACCACGTACCGGCGGAGGTTGGTCGGATACCGGCGCTCGAGATAGTGCCAGAGGATGAAGATCGTCTTGCGGACCAGCGACAGGTACTCCCCGCGCATCGAGCCGGAGACGTCGAGGACGTACACGTCCACCGAGCGGTTGTTCTGGAACGTCGTCGGGTCCTCGATGAAGTACCAGGCGTCCTGCTGCACGTCGACGTCGTAGTCGAGGGCGCCGCGCTCCCGGGCGTTGCGGAACAGGCTCTGGACCATCGTCTCCTCGAGGTTGAGATCCGCCCGGAGGCCGATCCGATCCAGATCGTCCAGCTCCGGGATGTCCTGGCTCTCCACCTCGCCCCAGCGGGCCGGTTCGTGGAAGCTCGGGAGCCGCATCTCCTCCAGCAGCACCTCCTGCGCGAGCTTGACGAACTCGTCGAAGTCCAGCTCGACCCGGAGCTCCTTGCCGTGGTGGTCGCCGCCCATGAGCCCGCCCAGCGCCTGGATCCGCTCGTCCCCGGCGCCCTGCCCCCCCGCGCCGGCGCCCCCGGCCCCGCTGCCCGCCCCCTGGGCGAGGAACTGGGTCTCCTCGGCGAACTTCAGGGTCGGCAGATCCAGCGTGGCGATCTGGGTCTTGACCTTGCCGTCGATGATCAGCTCCTTCTGCTGGATCAGCTCGTTGAGGTTCTGCTTGAGGTACTCGCGCAGGTGCTGATCGTGTTTGTGCTGGGCGATTCGCCCTCGGTGGATCTTCACTAGAAGCTCCGGCCGATCACCTTGAACAGCGCGCGGGCGCAGTGCTGGCAGTAGCCGTGCTCCTCGACGGCGCTGCTCTGCAGCACGTCGAGCAGCTCGCGGCTCTTCGCATCCATTTCCTCGGTCTTCTCGTACAGCCTGAGGCAGTTCTTGATCTTGTTGAAGACGATCTCGTTGATGGCGCCGCGGAGATGCTCGTGGTCGCGGTAGCTCATGCGCCGGAGCTCGTCCCGCCGCTCCACGAGCACGTTCTCGAACGCCACCCGGCCCTGGCGGCTGATCTGCCGCTTTTGGACCAGCGCCCCCTCGATCTCGTCGACCAGTTCCTTCTCGCTGTCGGACAGGGTTTCTCCGAGCACGTTGCGGGCGGCCGCGTCGAGATAGTTGAGGTAGAGATTCTGG
>DATHLI010000146.1:0-1732 GCA_035488355.1 bacterium
ACTGCGGCCGCTGCGCGGCCTGCCGCCGGGGTGAGCCGCACATCTGCGAGCGTCTCCAGATCATCGGCGTGGACCGCGACGGGGCGTTCACCGACTTCGTGGTCCTGCCCGCGCAGAACGCGCGGAAGATGCCTCCGGCGATCCCGGTCGAGGTCGCGGCGGTGATGGATCCCCTGGGCAACGCGGTGCACACCGCCCTTTCGACCGACCTCGCGGGACGCGCGGTGCTCGTCATGGGCTGCGGCCCCATCGGCCTGTGCGCCATTTTGGTGGCGCGGCGGGCGGGCGCGGCGCAGATCATCGCGGTGGATGTGAACCGCTACCGCCTGGCGCTGGCCGAGCGGCTCGGGACCGACCTGGTGCTGGACGCGCGGACCGAGGACGTGCCCCGGGTGGTCCGCGGCCGCACCGATGGGTCGGGCGCGGACGTGCTGCTGGAGTTCTCCGGCAACGCGCAGGGCATCCACACCGGGCTCGCCGCCCTCCGCAACGGGGGAATGGCCGCGCTGCTCGGCCTTCCCTCACGGCCCGTGGAGCTCGATCTCTCCAACGAGGTGATCTTCAAGGGCGCGCGCCTGCAGGGGATCTTCGGCCGGCGGATGTGGGAAACGTGGGATCAGGCGACGGCGCTGCTCGCGTCCGGCATGGACATCCGGCCGGTGATCACCCACCGGCTGCCTATGGCGCGGTTCGCGGAGGCGTTTGCCCTGATGGAGTCCGGGGAGTGCGGAAAGGTGATCCTGACCGTGCAGGACGGCGCCTGAGGCTCGCCCGGAGATCCGGGGCCGTTCCCCCGTCACTCGCCTATCGCGCCGGCTGCGCGCTCACCACGACCGGCCCGCTCGGCACCAGGCTTCCGCCTGACGGCTCGCGCGTGACCTCGATCTCGTCGGGCAGCACGGCCAGTTCCGACCCCACGACGATCAGCCGGCCGTCGCCGCCCGCATCGGGACGGACGGTCCCGAGCGATGTCCACCGCTCGCCGTGGCGGACCCAGGCCTGGTAGGTCTGGCCTGCCGGCGCCGGCGGGAACCGGTCGAGGGTGAGCACGGCGATGGTCATGCCGGCCTGGCCCCGGTACACGGCATGGACCTCGGCCGGCACGCCCGGCGCTGCGGTCAGCCGGATGGCCACGGTCTCGCTCGACGTGAGAAGCGCGAGCGCGCGCCCGTCCAGAGAGCGCTCTCGCTGGTCGACGACGTAGCGCACCCCAAGCCCGCCCAGGCCGATCGCCGCGACCACCAGGGCCGCCGCCACCGGCGAGAGGCTGACCCGCAGCCTCTGGAGGCCGGCCCGGATGCGCGTCTTGGTCGTGCCGAGCGGGACGTGGATCTTCGCCGCCACCTGCTCATGGGTCAGGTCTTCGAAGAAGGCGAGGTTCAGCGCCTCCCGCTGCGCCGGCGGGAGGGCGTTCAGGGCCTCGCGGACGGCCGCCCGTTCCTCTTCGAGCCCGGCTGCCTCATCGGGATGGGGAGCGGGATCCGGGAGCCCCGCCGTGAGCAGACCCTCCGGGTCCGACTCGATCCTCGGCTGCCTGCTCTTGCTCCGCAGTTCATTCAGAATCCGATAGTGGGCGATCTGGAACACCCACGGACGAAAGGCGCCCCGCTCGGGGGCGAAGGTGCCGGCTTTGCGCCAGACCGAGAGGAAGACGTCCTGGACGATCTCCTCCGCGGCGGCGCGATCCAGTGTGTGTGAGGCCAGGGAGAAGATCCGCGACGCGTAGCGGCTG
>DATHLI010000147.1:0-2806 GCA_035488355.1 bacterium
CGGTGCTCCGGTCACCGGCGTGAAGGAGTCGAGACGGGGGGAGGCCCCCAGGGGAGGGAGATCATGGTCGCAAGCCGCCGCATTGAGGAGTTGCTGAAGGCCTATGCCGAGGGACCCCGGCTCCTCGAGGCTGCCGTGAAGGGGATCCCGGAGGCAGAGCTCCGCTTCAGCCCGGGGCCCGGGCACTGGACCATCCACGAGAACGTGGTGCACGTCGCCGACACAGACCTGGTGGCGGCCGCGCGGATGCGCTACGTGATCGCCCAGCCCGGATCCACGCTGGTGTCGTTCGATCAAAACCTGTGGACGAAAGCGCTGGATTACGGGTCGCTCTCTATGGAAGGAGCGCTTGCGCTCCTCCGCGCCGTCCGGGCCGCGACCACGGAGGTCCTCAGGCGCGCACCCTCGGAGGCCTGGGAACAGCAGGGGATCAACACCGAGGCCGGCCCGCAAACGCTGGAGTGGCTGGTCGAGCACTTTGCGGACCACGTGCACTACCACCTGCGGACGATCGCCAAACGCCGCGCGCAGTACGCGCAGGCCAAGCGCTGAGCCGGGGGCAGCGGTGCGCGCGCAGGAACCGCGGCACGCGTTCGCCACCCGGCGGGTCATTCGGGCGCCCCGCGGACCGGCGATCTCGTGCCGGGGATGGCCCCAGGAAGCGGCGCTGCGGATGTTGATGAACAATTTGGATCCCGACGTCGCCGAGAAGCCGGACGACCTGATCGTCTACGGAGGGAAGGGGAAGGCCGCGCGGTCCTGGGGGGCGTTCGACGCCATCGTCACCGCGCTGCGCGTGCTGGCGTCCGACGAAACACTCCTGATCCAATCCGGGAAGCCGGTGGGCGTCTTCCGCACGCACGAATGGGCGCCGCGCGTCCTCATCTCCAACGCCATGCTGGTGCCCAAGTGGGCCACGTGGGAAGAGTTCTGGCGGCTCGAGGCGATGGGCCTGACGATGTACGGACAGATGACCGCCGGCTCCTGGATCTACATCGGCACCCAAGGGATTGTCCAGGGGACGTACGAGACGTTCGCCGAGGTCGCCAGGCAGCACTTTGGGGGCAGCCTCAAGGGGAAGCTCGTCCTGACCGCGGGCCTGGGCGGCATGGGCGGAGCGCAGCCGCTGGCGATCACCATGCACGACGGCGTGGCCCTGGTCGTCGAGGTCGATCCCGCCCGCCTGCACCGCCGGCTCTCCACCGGGTGGATCGACGTGGTGACCCACGACCTCGATGACGCCCTCCGCCGGGCCGAGGAGGCTCTCCGGCATGGGGGGGGGACCTCGATCGGCGTGCTCGGCAACGCGGCCGAGGTGTTTCCGGAACTGGTCCGGCGGGGGGTCCACGTCGACGTGGTCACGGATCAAACGTCCGCCCACGACCCGCTCGACGGCTACCTCCCCGCGGGGGTCGCGCCGGAAGACGCGCCGGCGCTGCGGGCCGCGGACCCGGCCGGGTACGTCGAGCGCGCCCGGGCCTCGATGGCCCGGCACTGCGCCGCGATGGTGGAGTTCCGCCGCCGCGGGGCGGTGGTGTTCGACTACGGCAACAACCTCCGCGCCGAGGCCGCCCGCGGGGGATTTGACGGCGCGCGGGCGTACCCGGGATTTGTGCCGGCCTACATCCGGCCGCTCTTTGCGGCGGGGAAGGGACCGTTCCGGTGGGCCGCGCTGTCTGGCGACCCCCGGGACATCCTCAACACCGACGCTCGGATCCTCGAATTGTTTCCCGACCACGACGGGCTGCGGCGGTGGATCCGCCTGGCACAACGGCGCGTGCCCTTTCAGGGGCTGCCCGCCCGGATCTGCTGGCTCGGCTACGGTGAGCGGGACGTGGCCGGGCTCGCGTTCAACGAGATGGTGGCGCGCGGCGAGCTCGCGGCGCCGATCGTCATCGGCCGGGATCACATGGATTCCGGCTCGGTGGCCTCGCCCAACCGGGAGACGGAAGGCATGCGGGACGGATCCGACGCGATCGCCGACTGGCCGATCCTCAACGCCCTCCTCAACACGGCGGCCGGGGCGACCTGGGTCTCGGTGCATCACGGCGGCGGGGTCGGGATCGGCTTCTCGATCCACGCCGGCCAGGTCAGCGTGGCCGATGGGACCCAGCTTGCGGCCGAGAAGCTGGCCCGCGTGCTGGCGGCGGACCCGGGCATCGGCGTGGTGCGCCACGCCGACGCGGGGTACGAGATCGCGAGGCAGACGGCCGCCGCCCGCGGCCTCCGGCTGTTCCCCACCGAGTAATCGCCGACCCCTGATGCGGCGCGCGTACCGAGGGCGCCAGGTGCTCGCCGGAGGCGCGCTCCTGCCCGACCACGCGGTGGTGGTCCGGGATGGCGACATCGAGTCGGTCGTGCCCTCCGCCTCGGCGGCGCTCGCAGGGGTGGAGACCGAGGATTGGGGAGACACCCTGATCCTCCCGGGCACGGTCGATGTCCACACCCATTCCTTCCAATCGCTCGTGCGCGGGTTCTCCGACGATCTCCCCTTCTTCCGCTGGCGAGACGACGGGATCTATCGCATCTCCCCGCACCTCGGCCCTGAGGAGATCTATGCCGGAGCGCTCCTGACCTTTGGGGAGATGCTCCGGTACGGGGTGACGACGGTCGCGGATTTCTTCTACGTCCACGCCGGCGGGATCGAGAACGACGGAGCCGTGATCCGCGCCGCGAAGGACCTGGGCATCCGGCTGGTCCTGGCCCGCACGATGTACGATTGGACCGGCGCGCCGGCCGTCTACCGGGAGACGGTCGACGAGGCGGTGCGGCGCTGCGAGACGCTCATCGCCCGCCACGCCGGCGA
>DATHLI010000148.1:0-2189 GCA_035488355.1 bacterium
CGCACCGGGTCGTATGAACCCGGGATCCGACACCCACGAGCGAGGAGGGGCAGATGGCCGCGACCTATGAGATCTACGCGCTCAGCCCGGGCGGGCGGCAGGTGGACTGGTCCACCAGGCTCTTCATGGAGCCGATCGGCAAGACCACGACCTCGGCCTATTTCCTCTGGCTGCTGCGCGGCCCGGCAGGCCCGCTGCTCATCGATACGGGGTTCACCGCCCGGCTCGGGAAGCACAAGGGACTCCCGGTCGAGCAGCTCCGCACGCGCGACGAACTGCTCGACACCGCGGACGTCAACCCCAACGAGGTCAAGATGGTGATCCTCACGCACCTGCACTGGGACCACTTCGACCTCGAAGGGTTCCTCCCGGCGGCGACGTTCTGGGTGCAGCGCCGAGAACTGGATTTCTGGCACGGGTTCGGCGGCCAGGACCCCTGGACGCGCAGGTTTCTCAGCGACTGCTTCGCCCAGGACCTGGAGGCCATCCGGTCGGCCGGGCGCCTCAAGGTGATCGACGGCAACCTCGAGCTGGTCGAGGGCGTCGGGGTGGAGTGGGTCGGCGGCCACTCTCCCGGCATGCAGATCGTCGTCGTCCAAACGGCCACCGGGCCGTTTGTCATCGGGAACGATGCGCTGACGACCTACCGGAACCTCCGCGACTGGGTCCCGCCCGCGATCCACCTCAACAGCGTCGCCGAGTGCCTCGGGGCGATGGCGCGCATCAAGAGCCTCGCCGGGGGCGATGAGGGACGCATCTGCCCGGGCCACGACGGGGAGGTCTGGAAGAAATTCCCCGAGGTCAAGCCCGGCGTGTACCGGCTCGCGTAGCGCCGGGACCACTCACAGGAGCCGCGGCGCCCACGGGGCGCCGCCCTGTCACCCCTATCCCGCGGCACCGGGAGCGCGGGTCAGCGGCGGGAACCCCGGTACCGGGGGGAGGACGTCACGTCGGGGTTGAGGGCGCGTACGGGATTCCCATCGAAAAAGGCCCGCACGTCCTCAACGGCGTCGCGGTAGAAGACCTCGTAGCCTTCCCGCGTCACGTACCCGAGGTGCGGGGTGATCACGGTGTTCTCCAGACGCCGGAGGGGATGGTCCGAGGGCAACGGCTCGTCGTCGAACACGTCGAGGGCCGCCCCGGCGATGGCGCCGCGCTGGAGTGCCTCCACCAGGGCCTCCTCCTCGACAATGGGCCCTCGAGAGGTGTTCACCAGCAAGGCGGTCGGCTTCATCAACGCGAGCTCGCGTCGGCCGAGGAGCCCGTGCGTTCGGTCGCTCAACTTCAGGTGGATCGTCACGATGTCCGCCTGCCTCAGCAGCCCCTCCTTAGACACAAGGACCGCTCCACATTCCGCGGCCCGCGTGGTGGTGAGGTTCTGGCTCCACGCGATGACCGGCATCCCAAAGGCGCGGCCGAACGCGGCGACCTGCGATCCGAGGGTGCCGAGGCCGATGACGCCGAGCGTCTTCCCCTGGAGGCCCGTTCCCAGCGTCATCTGCCAGTGGCCCCCCCGGGTGGCCTGATCTTCCCGAGGGATGTGGCGCGCCAGCGCCAGGATCAGCCCCCAGGTCAGTTCCGCGGTCGGATATTTCAGTCCCCGCGTGCCGCACACCAGGATCCCCAGGCGCGTGGCGCCATCGAGATCGATGGAGGCATTGGCCGCCCCGGTCGTGACCAGCAGCCGGAGGGCCGGCAACCGCTCCAGTAACCGCGTGGAGAACGGCGTGCGCTCGCGCATGGCGACGACCACATGAAACGGCGCAAGACGAGCGGCGAGGCGATCCTCGTCCTTGAGGTGGTCGCGAAACACCTGGACGTCAGCGGCCGGACCGAGCGCGCGCCAGTCCGCGATCTCCAGCGCCACGCCCTGATAGTCGTCGAGGACCGCAACGCTCGCCATCGCCCGGGGACCCCGGCCCGCAGGATCCCGCGCCTACGCGCCCCAGGTCTCGCGCAGCACCCGCACCCAGTTGCCGTGGGCGAGCTTCCGGAGGTCCTCTCCCCCAAAGCCCCGGTCGCGGAGCGCCTGCATGAGCCTGGGCAGCCCGGCGGCGTCCTTCAGCTCGGCCGGCATCGTCGCGCCGTCGTAGTCGGAGCCCAGGGCCACGTGGTCGATCCCCATGCGTTTGACCATGTACTCGATGTGATCCACCATCCGCGCGATGGGGGTGTTGGGCTCCCGGGCG
>DATHLI010000149.1:0-2125 GCA_035488355.1 bacterium
CCGCAACGCAGATGTTGAATATCGCGCCAGTCGTGGCGCTTCGTCCCCGGGCCACGAGCCGCGCACTCTCCTGCAGCGCGCCCGGAACGCCGACCGCGCCCTCGTGCGGATGCGCCGGCAGGCGGCGAATCGCCTGTCCCGGAATCGCTCTCATCAGCGGATGAATGGGTTCGACCGCGTCGATCGTCTGAAGATCACCGTTTGAGCCGGAGTGAAAGTTCGGCCAACTGATCGATGGTGTCTCGGTGTCGTCCCGGCAGCGGCGGGACGCATCCGGATCCGGGTTGACGGTCTGGAAGAATTGCGTTGCCCCGACTGCTCCCAGCTTTGTGAGGCAGCCGCCAAGATCCTGGTGATCGCGGGTGAGGAGAATTCCGCCTCCACCGTGGCGAAACCTGCCGATGTTCCCGACATCGACCTGCGTCAACGCGCCCGTGGCGTCGACCGCAATCAGCCACAACTGGTCATAGGCACCCCGAGCGGCCTCCTCGAGGTCGGTATCGTGGCCCTGGCTGTGCTCGATGCGATCGCGCGCGACCACGTGATAGAGGCTCGCGCCCGCCGGATCGGTCCGCCCCCGCAGATGCTCCGCGAGCAGCGAGAAACGCCCGATGTTCCAGTCGTCAGCGACCGGGCCGATTGTGGTTTTCAAGAGAATGCGCGTTTGCATGGAGTTCTATCCCATCGGCCACGACTCGAGGTCCCCGTACATCCGCGCCCCTGGCCCCGGGATTTCCCAGGGGTCGGCGACAGATACCTCAATGATAGGGTGTCCGTGGCACGATCGGGCAGAACCCCGTGTCGGCGATGCGGACTTCGCGGCGACCGAAGGCCGCAACGAATGGCGGGCGTCTCGCACGACTGCTGCGATGCAGTAAGCGGCTGCCTCCGCCGCTCCTTGGCTACGGGCATGTGAGCACAGGCACTTATCTCACCCGCAAAGCGACCCTCGAGAACCCCGCCGTAGCGCTCGTCAGGGTCGGATCCGGGGCGCGGCACTCTGTCCGTGACACGCCTGGCGCAGCTGATACGATCACGTGCAGGAGTCCCTTGGGAGCATACCGATACCTCGTCTATCTCGGCCTCCGAGCTGCTGCGGGAATGACCCGCGGCTGTTTGCGCTGTGGGACCTCTCCGCGGCGGGCTTGGGCGTTTCGGGGGCCCTGACATGAAACCATCAAAGACAGCTGTCGCGATTTCCTTCAGTCTGCTGCTGCTCGCCGCCGTGGTGACGCTGCGCAATCCGGACGCCAACGGCGCCCCGGCACGGGCCGCGGCCCCGGAGCTGGTCGTCTCGAGCGCCCGGGACGCCGGCCCGCAGACGCTGCGCGAGGCCATCCTTGCCGCCGACCGCCTCTCGGGCCGCGCCCACATTCTCGTCACGGCCAAGCTGATCGCGCTCGCCACCCCGCTGCCGGCGCTCATCAACCCGCGCGGTGTCGATATCGAGGCCGCAGCGGATTCGGGAACCCTCGACGCCGACCATCTGGCCAGCGTCGTGGTGCTCCAGATCAACAGCCCCGGCTCGACGCTCAAGGGACTGCACATCGTGCACGCGCACGGCACGGCCATCCTGGTCAACGCGGCCGATGTGCAGCTCGACTCGGTGATCATCGGCGACTCCAAAGCCGGGATCCTGGTCAATGCCGCGGCGCGGGGCTGTACGATTCGCGCCTCGACCTTCGAGCGGGACGAGACCGGTGTCATAGCCGAGACGGGGGTGCGCGACCTCACCGTTTCGGGCGGCGTGTTTCGTGACAACACGCGCGCCGGAATCTGGTCCGTCGCCGCCGCGGGCAAGGGCGCCACTGCCCCCGATCCCGGCCCGGAGGGCAATCGCCCGCAGGAGCCCGTGCGGATCATCGACGGCGTCTTCGAGCGGAATGCGTCCGGCGTGGTGATCGCCAATCAACCCGCCTTCCTGCACAAGGACCGCTTCCTGGGAAGCCATGACTCCGCCATCCTGATTCTGAGCGGCGCCGCACGGATCGAGGATAGCGAGATCCGCGATTCGGGCGGCACCGCGCTCTCGGTGACGGCGGGCAAAAGCGTGCACCTCACGCACAACACGCTCGCCAACAACCCGAAGGTCGCCATCATGATGAGCGACAGCGACGTGACGGTC
>DATHLI010000150.1:0-5476 GCA_035488355.1 bacterium
AGCGTCTCGTACCGCGCGGGCCGGCCGGTCAGCGCCTCGGCGACGCGCAGCAGATAATGCGACGCCACCCGCACCTGGCCGGTGGCGGCATCGAGCCGCGGGAAGGAGAAGATCAGCCGGGCCGCGGCCGCCCCCAGCGCGTGGGTGAACGTGAACCGCTCCTCGGCGGCCCGGTGGACCCGCTGCGCCAGGGCGGTGCCGTAGCGCGCGTTCAGCGCATCCCGCTCGGCGTCGAGCAGGATGGGATCCTGCCGGGCCGGCGCAGGAAAGGAGCGCTCGACCAGTCCCGGGATGAGCACCAACTGGAACGGCAGGCCGAGGGCGCCGCCGAGCGATGACACGATGACCCGGCCGGTCCGGTACACATCGGCCGGGGGGCTGCGCTCGGCGAGCAGATCCTCCAGCAGGCCGGCGAAGGTCTCGAAGGTGACCTCTTCATCCGCCATCTTGGTGCTCGCCACCGAGGCCAGGGCCTGCACGGCGTTCTGGTCGTCACCGTCCAGCGACGCCACCGTCTGGAGCGCGCGCACCAGCCCGGCCATCAGGTCGCCGATCGTCCCACGGTCCGGGATCGCCTCGCACCGCTTCAGCAGCACGTTCATCACGTACTCGAACGCCTCGACGGACCGGAGGTCCCGCTCGACCTGCCGGAGCCGCGCAGGGTCCTGGGCGCCGCCCGCTTCATCGGCAAGGCGCTTCTTCCGCCACTCCAGCCGCCGGCGGAGTGCGGGGATTCGCCGCCAGTGCTCCCGCCCCATGACGATTCCGGCCTCCCGGCTGTACCGGTCCCAGTCGGCGGGAGAAGCATCGGGGTCCTCCTTGAGCATCGAGGCGCGCAGGGGGGCCAGGCCCAGAAACTCCATCACCTCGGCCCGGGGATACTGCGATCGACGGATGCGGACCAGCAGCCGGAGCAGCCGCCCGGCCAGCGTGTCCCGCAGGAGCCTGCCGTCCAGGAACACGTGCGGGATGCCGGCCGACTCAAAGACGTCGAGGATAGTCCGCTCGTACGCCGCGGGCTGCCGCAGCAGAACGCCCACGTCGGAGAACGAGGCGCCCGGGCGCGCCGCGTACACGAGGATCTGTCGGGCCACCTCCTGGATCTCCTGGGCCACACCTGGGGCCGAGATGATCTTCACCTCACAGGTCACCGGGCGACGTCCCAAGACCTCATCGGGTCCGGAGGGCTCGTGGAAGACCTCGCGGGCGAGGGCGGCCGGACCCAAGACGGCGCCACCGCCGGTGTCCGGCTCCGGCGCAAACCCCTGCGCCGCGAGCCAGGCCGTCAGAGGGAGCGTGTGCCTCGCGACATCGTCGGGCATGAACACGTACCCGGGGCGTCCTTCCAGGCACGCCTCGAGGAACCGCTGTTCCAGCGTGTTGAGCTCGGCGAACCCATAGAGACAGATGGCCAGCGACCCGCCCAGCGCCGCGCTCGACCGCGCGGCCAGGGAGGCCGTGGCGAGCCGCTCGCTCCAATCGAAGCAGCCCGCCTCCACTTGAAGGAACTCGATCTCCCGGTAGATCTGCGCGAGTTCCTCGAGCTTCTTCGAGCCGCGGTCCGCCGCAAATGCTTCGACCTGATCGGCGGTGACGCCGGCCTTCTTGAGATCGGTCACGCTGGACAGCACCGCCCGAGGCGTCCCGGGGAACTCCCGGATGGGGGCCAGGTAGCCGGCGGCGGGGACCCTGGCCTTGATCGCCTTGCGCGCGATCAGGAAGTCGCCGAGGGGCGGCAGCGCCACTCGCCCGGACGCCGCGAGCCGCTCACACGCCACCAGTTCGGCCAGATCGGGGAACGTGAGGAACCGCACGTTGAAGCACACCCCAGACCTGCGGGCCACCGTCCGCATCAGGTGGCGTCCCAACACGTGGGTCGGCACCAGCACGTGGATGGGGTTCAAGGGGTCGCCGGCGCGGAGAGCCCCGACGACCTCGCAGAAGGCGTTCTCGAGGGTCGGGTGAAACGGTGCGATTCGCAGGTACCGCTTCATCGGCGCGGCCTTCCGTGGGAGCCGTAAACTTGGAGAGTCCGTCTTCTCGGTCGTCTACTTCTGGATTGTATACCCTCCGACGCGGCCCGGCGGCGGTATCGGAAGGACGCGCATGCTACATGCGGGCCTCCGGAGCCTTGACGGCCCGCCAGAGCGAGAGGACGAGGACCAGCCCGACGGCGAGCGGCAGCCACAGCCAGCCGCCGACGTGGCTGCGCGCCAGCCAGGCGCCGAGGGCCAGCGCCAGGACCACGCCGACCGCGATCGTCCAATCGTCGCCGATGATGAAGTTGTACCAGAACGCGAGGAAGCCGGTCAGATATTTCATCCGGCTATCCGCCGCGAAGAGCCGCAACGGCGACCTGCTGACGGCGGTACCGGGACAGCGCGGCCACCAAGACCAGGGAGCAGACCGTGAGGAAGGCGAGAATCGCGACGAGCGCGCCGTCGGCCCCGGGCCAGTCGACGCCCGCGCCCTCGCCGCCCCAGAAGATCCCGAAGGTCGTCAGCATCAGCCCGACGGCAAACTTCAGCGTGTTCTCCGGCACCCGGCTCAGGGGGCGGGAGACCAGCACACCGGTGGACGAGACCAGCAGGACGGCCGCGGCGGCGCCGATCGCGGCCAGCTTGATCCCGCCCGGCGTCCCGCCGAACGTCAGGACGATAAAGGCCACCTCGGTGCCCTCCAGGAACACGCCCTTGAACGAGAGCGTGAACGCGTACCAGTCCATGCCCGCCCGGTCCGAGGGGCCGGCCTCCCGGGCCAGCGCCATCTCACGCTCGAACACCGCCGCTTCATCGTGCAGCGGAACGAAGCCGCTCGCGCGCAGGATGGCCTTGCGCAGCCACTGCATGCCGAACACCAGCAAGAGGAAGCCCACGACCAGGCGCAACACGCCGATGGGGATCAGGGTGAGGGCCGGACCCAGCGCGGCGACGAGGGCGGTGAGCGCCCCGAGGGCGGCCAGGACTCCGAGCCGGACCGAGCGCCAGCCGCGCGTGATCCCAACCGCGAGCACGATGGTCAGCGCCTCCACCGTTTCCACGGCGGAGGCGAGAAACGACGCCAGGATGAGGAACATCCAGCTCATGCTCGAGGGGGCTCCTTACCAGACAGTATGGCGTGTCCGTTCACTTCGCTCCCGGCGAACTCCTGCGTCTATCGCACCTCGAACCCACCGCAGTGTTTAAGAAACTTGACCCACATCCACAAATGCCCGCGCCCGCCCTTAGACGCCCACACAGCCCTGCCCTTCGATATGACAACGACATCGATCCCCTTGGCAGCGGGATTTAACGAGGATAGCAAAACCGCCCTCTGGAGACGCCGTTGACTTCGGGTCAGCTTGAACCCCTTTGGGTGGGATCTCAACCACTGCGCGAATCTATCGGCCATTTTGGTGCACACCGCCTGATTCCTCGGGCCGGCCCCCTGGTTCACGGCCATCCCCTCGAGCATCTCCCCCGGGAGGAAATCGCCACACAGCGTCCACATCAGCGCGTGGATCGGGGGCCACGCCCACAGCGCAGACCGGAAATACCGTCCTGCCGGCGCAGAGGGCCTCCTCCCGTAGACGTCCATCCCCATCTCAATCCGCCTCCTTGTCTTCTCTGGAGCCGCCTCGCCAGAGCGCCCCCGGGAACCCCGGTCGCAATGGCCACCCCGGAAACTCGATCACCTAGTCTACGCCCAGCCGTCAAGTCTGTGGGCCCGTTTCCCAACGGCAGGAATCGCAGGGAGCGGCCCCGTACCACAGCGGCGACGGGAGCGGCCCGAATTTCTACGGCCGCCACGCTCCCGGACAGCGGCGGCCGTCGAGCCGGGTGAGCCGTGGCGGGGACGAGGCAGATGGCGCGACGAGCGGCGCTGGAAGGCGTGCGTGTCCTCGATCTGACGCAATTCGAGGCCGGAACGTCCTGCACCGAGGCCCTCGCCTGGCTCGGCGCGGACGTGATCAAGGTCGAGGAGCCGACCCTCGGCGACCAGGGCCGGACCGCCTCGGCCGACCGCGAGGGCGTCGATTCGTACTACTTCCTCCTCCTCAACGCCAACAAGCGCAGCGTCACCCTGAACCTCCGCGCTCCCCGGGGCAAGGAGATGTTCCGGGCGATGCTCGAGTCCGCCGATGTGATGATCGAGAACTTCGCCCCGGGGACGATCGAGCGCCTCGGCTTCGGCTACGACACCGTCCGCGGGATCAACCCCCGGATCGTGTACGCGCAGATCAAGGGTTACGGACCCGACGGCCCCTACGGGAAATTCCTCTCGTTCGACATGATCGCCCAGGCCGTCGGCGGCGCGCTCAGCATCACCGGCGAGAAGGACGGCCGGCCCCTGCGGCCCGGCCCCACCATCGGCGACACCGGCACCGGCCTCCACAGCGCCATCGGGATCCTCGCCGCGCTCTATGATCGCGAGCACACCGGCCTCGGTCAGCGGATCGAGGTGACCCTGCAGGACGCCGTCGTGAACTTCTGCCGGATCGCCTTCGCGCGCCAGGCCGTCTCGGGGTGCGCCGCCGAGCGGGTCGGCAACGGCAGCGCGCTGCTCGCCAGCGCGCCTAGCGCGACGTATCCCTGCAAGGAGGGGGGGCCGAACGATTACGTCTACATCTACACGTCGCGCGCGGGGAATCGCCACTGGGACCGCCTGCTCGTGGCGATCGGCCGCGAGGACCTCCTGGACGATCCGCGCTTCGCCACCCCGCAGGCGCGGCAGGACCACGAGGCCGAGGTCGACGCCCTGCTGGCCGCCTGGACGCGGCAGTACACCAAGCGCGAGGTCATGGAGATGCTCGGGCGGGCCGGGGTGCCGGCCGGCGCGGTCTTCGACACCCGCGAGCTCTCCGAAGATCCATATCTACGCAAGCGCGGCACATTCGTCACCGTGCAGCACCCGGCGCGCGGAGCCTTCACCATGCCGGGCTGGCCGGTGAAGCTCTCCCGGTCGCCGGTCGAGGTCACCGCCGCGCCGCTGCTCGGCCAGCACAACGTCGAGGTCTACCAGGAGCTCCTCGGGCTCTCGGAGGACGAGGTCGCCCGACTGAAAAGGGAGGAAGTCATCTAACCATGGCGACGACCGGGTCCGAGATCCTGGCCCGCGCGCTCCGGCGGCAGGGAACCGAGGCGCTCTTCTATCTCATGGGCGGGCCGATGCTCGCCGCGGAGAGCGCCTGCATCGCCGAAGGGATCCGCATGATCGACGTGCGCCACGAGCAGGCGGCCGCCATGATGGCCCATGCCTACAGCCGGGTCCTGAACCGCCCGAGCGTGTGCATGGCCGCCTCCGGTCCCGGCGTGACGAACCTGGTCACCGGCGTCGCCAACGCGTGTGTCGACAGCGCGCCGGTTGTGGCGATCGGCGGCTCCAGCCCGGTGAGCCAGCTCGGCAAGGGCGCGTTTCAGGAGATGGACCAGATCGCCATGATGCGCCCGATCGTCCGCTGGGCCGAGCGCGTCTACGATCCGCGGCGGATCCCCGA
>DATHLI010000151.1:0-4006 GCA_035488355.1 bacterium
CGCGGAAGTCCGTCTCACGTTCAACTGGAGCCGGCTCTTCAGCACGCGCCTGGATGTCGTCGGCAGCATCGCGAAGGCTGAACTGGCGCGCCCGCATCTTGTGCTGTCCCGCGATGCGGCCGGGCGGTGGTCCTTTGGAGACTTTTCCGGATCTCGGAGCAGCACGGGCCCGGGCCCGTTTCGCGGCCGGGTCGTCGTGGAGGCCGGCAGTCTGGATTTCACCGACGCCTTCAATCTGCCCGGACCGCCCTTTACCGCCTCGTTTACGCGGATCGCAGGCGTCGCCGACTTCCGCGCAGGAGACGCGGTTGCGGTGTCGATGTCGGGATGGAGCACGGACGGCGAAGGGACCACGGTCGACGGGCGCTACCGGCCGGGCGCCACTTCCGGGTTCGATCTCACGGCGATCAACGCGAGCGTGCCGCGCTGGGGTCCGTACCTCGTCCGGCTGCGCGAGCTGGGTTGGGAACGGGGCCGGTTCGGCGGCACCGTCCATCTCTCCGTGCCGACGTCCTCGTCGGGGGTCCTGCTGGACTATAAGGCCGTGCTGAGGCTGCACGATGCCGACGTCGAGTACCTGCCGCTGCACCTGCGGCTCCAGCACGTCACCGGCCCGATCACCGTCGACAGCATGCACGCGGAGTCGCCCGGTCTGGCGCTCGTCGCCGAAGGGTCGCCCGTGGTGCTCGACGGTTCCATCGTCTTTGGCGGCGGGCCGTGGTTGCAGTTTGGGGTCAAATCGCCCGGGCTCGACCTCGCCACCGTCCAGGCCCTGTTCTTTCCCAAGGCCGCCGTCACCCTCGCCGGCCAGGCCGCCGGCCAGGTCCAGGTGATCGGTCCGGCCAGCGCGCCGGGTCTCGACGGTGAGATCACGGGCGCGCGCGGCCGTCTCAACGGCCAGGGATTCGACGGCCTGCACGCGCGGCTCCAATACGGCGCCGGCATCCTGAGCCTGACGGATCTCCGGGCGGATGCGGCGGGAGGCCGAATCGGCGGCGACCTGCTCCTGAACGCCCGCAATCCGTCGCCATCGTATTTGTTCAGCGGCTCGACCACGAACGTCGACGTGCGCGCGTTTGCCTCCGCGCGGCTCCCCGGACTCACCTCGCTGACCGGACGGGTCTCCGGGAGCATGGTCGGCGTGGATTCGGGGACCGGCCTGCAGATCATGGGGGATGTGACGATGGGGCAGGGCTCCCTCCAGAGCCTGCCCTTCGATGGGCTGCATGCTGTGTTCTGGCGCGGCGCCGCCGGGTCGGTGGACCTGGACTACCTGAGCGGGCAGATCGGGGGGGCGGCCATCTACTCCGCCGGGAACGTCGGGGCCGACGGCGCGCTGGACCTGGAGGTCCTGGTCCACGACCTCTCCCTCGCGGACATCCGCGCGCGCGCGGTCCCGCCCGATGCGCGTCCTGCGCTGGCACAGGCGCCGCTCGACGGCAGCGCCGACCTGACCGGGCGCGCGACGGGGACGACAGACGCCCCCGTCTTCTCCGGGACCGTCACCGCGACTCACGGCCGCCTCGGGCCGATCGCCTTCGCCCGCGCTCAGGGGGAGGTGATTGTCACCCCCGGCGGGCTCTCCTCACCCAACCTGGTCTTGCGGAACGGCGCGGCCCGCTATCGGTTGAGCGGCGGGCTCACCTTCGACCCCCCGTCCGCGGCGGACATCCGTCTGGAAGCCGAAGACGTCGACGCGCGGTGGTTGAGCGCCGCCCTCGCCGCCGCGCCGGAGATGACCGGCACGCTCTCGGGAGATCTCACGCTCAACGGTCCCCTCACGGCCGCCACGGTGGCGGGCCAGGTTGCGCTCGACCGCGGCAGCGTGAGCCGGCAGCGGATCGACCATGCCGAGGCGCACCTGACCCCGGAGCCCGGGCGCGTCCGTATCGCGGAGGCCGAGGCCCGGGTGAATGGATCCCGGCTCTACGCTGCCGGGACCGTCGATCCCGGGGGCCCGATCGACATGCGCGTGTGGTCCGCGAATCTCCAGCCGGCCGATATCACCGCCGCGCTCGGGTTGAGCTTCCCAGCAGAGGGAGGGCTGGCGCTGTCCGGGGAGGTGGGAGGCACGCTGCGGAGTCCCCGATTGGCCGGGGAGGTGAGCGCCCGCGGCCTTGTTGTGGGTGGGGAGGCGTTCGATGCCTCGGGAGCCATGGAGTATCAGGGGGGGACGCTACGCCTCCGCTCGCTCCAGCTGGTCCAAGGTCCCTCCAGCTACCGGCTGTCCGGGGAGATCCGGCCCGGCCCGGATCCAACCGCCGGCCTCGCGCTCGATATCGACCACGGGGAGGTCGCCACGGTCCTGGCCGCGATGGGCCTCCAGATGCCCGCGCCGATCCGCGGCACCATCGATGGGCGGGTCGAGCTGTCCGGGGGGTTGAACGATCCCTCCGCCCGCTTGAATCTCACGCTGCACGACGCCGCCTTCGGGGCCTATACGATCGGCACGGGAGCGGCCGATCTGACCCTCACGCACCAGAAGATCGAGATCGACCGCTTCGAGATCCATCCGGCCCAGGGACAGGTCGCGGCCAAAGGGCGGATCGACCTCGCGGGTCCCAGCGCGGTGGAGGTCTCGGCCCAGGACCTCAACCCTGATTTCCTCAGGCCGTTTTTCCAGTTCGATCGGCCGTTTGAGGGCAAGATGACCTTTACGGCCCAGTTTACCGGGACGATGCAGGACCCCACGGCCGGTCTTTCGCTCGACGCCACGGATGTCGGCGTCTCCGACGCGCGGGCCGACCGCATCACAGGGCTGGCCTATTATACGAACGGCGCACTCCACATCGAACAGGCGGTGGTCGCCAAAGGCCCGCATAAGGTCGTGGTGGCGGGCACGCTCCCGGTCGATGCCAAGACCATGACGCTGGATCCCGGGCGGGCGCTCGGGCTGCAGCTGCGCCTTCAAGACGCGGGCCTCAGCTCCCTCGTGTTCTTGACCCCGCAGATCACGGACGCGACGGGGACCATCGCGGGCGCGGTCGACGTCGCCGGGACGGTGGCCGCCCCGCAGATGACCGGGTTCTTGCGATCGACCGAGGGCCGGCTGAGCGTCCGGGGATTGCGCACCCCCCTGGAACACCTGAACGTGGATCTGTCGTTTTCTCAGGACAACATTCAGGTGCGCGACCTCTCGGCGACGCTGGGCCAGGGACAGATCGCCGCCAGCGGGGTCGTCGAGATCACCAACTTCCGGCCGGGCAACGTCCAGCTGGCCTTCACGGCCGCGCATGCCGCCGTCGACATGCCCGGGCTGTACAACGGCCTGGTGGAGGCCGACCTCCAATTGACCGGCACGTGGGCCCAGCCGACGCTGTCGGGAACCGCCACACTCTCCGACGGGGTCCTGTCGCCCGGAGCGGGCGGCGTCGCCGGTGGGGTCCTCCCCAAGCTCGGCCTCGACGTCACCCTCGAGGCGGGGCACAACGACGTCTTCGCGCTGGGGGCGATCCGTGCGCACGTGACCGGAAGCGTCCACGCGGGCGGGACGCTCGATCGGCCGCTGCTGTCGGGTCGCGTCATCGCCCCCGATGGGGAAGTCGACTTCCTGGGATCCGCCTTCCGCCTGACGTCCGGCGAAGCGGTGTTTTCAGAGTCCCTGGGGATCGAGCCGCGGGTCTCCATCCGGGCGCAGCAGGTGTACGGCGACACGCTCGTGTTTTTGGACATCAACGGGCTCGCGTACCACCTGACGACTGCCGATCTCGCCGTGACGTCGGACCCGCCGATGACCCAGGCGGACCTCCTCAACATGATCGCCCGGAACGCGGGGTACTTCGGCGATCCCGAGTCGATCCTCGGGCAGGGCGTGGGCCGGTACCTCTTGGGGTCGATCCGCGGGGCGCTCAACCTCAGCGAGTTTGCGGTCACCTACAGCCACGAGAGCCCCGTCACGCTGCGGATCGGGAAGTTCCTGCTCCAGAACATCTACCTGACGGTGTCCGAGGTGTTTCCGGGACCGACCGCGACCACGCTGCCGGCCGCCGGGTCGCTGACCCGGCCG
>DATHLI010000152.1:0-11063 GCA_035488355.1 bacterium
CGTGGACGTGCGAACCTCCACGTACGATGGCGACACGCCCGCGGATGCCCGGCGGACGATCCGCGCGGCCGGCCACATCGTGGTCACGAACCCGGACATGCTGCACACGGCGATCCTTCCGCACCACACGAAGTGGCTCCGGCTCTTCGAGCACCTCCGGTACATCGTCCTCGACGAACTCCATCACTACCGGGGCGTGTTCGGCTCGCATCTCGCCAACGTGATCCGCCGGCTGCTGCGGATCTGCCAATTCTACGGGAGCGCCCCGCAGTTCATCTGCTGTTCCGCGACGATCGGGAACCCGCGGGAGCACGCCGAGCGGCTGATCGGCCGACCGGTCACCGTGATCGACCGGAGCGGCGCGCCGTCGGGTCCCCGGGTCATCGGTCTTTATAATCCCCCGGTGGTGAACCAGGCCCTCGGCATCCGGCGCGACGCCGTGCGCGAAGCGGTGGCCCTCGCGGGCGAGCTGCTGGCCGGCCGCGTGCAGACGATCTTCTTTGCGCGCACGCGGCTCAGCGCGGAACTGCTGACCACGTATTTACAAGAGGACGCCCGCCGGCGCGGGGGGGATCCCGGGGCGATCACCGGGTACCGGGCCGGGTACCTGCCGAGCGAGCGGCGGCGGATCGAGGCGGGGCTGCGCAGCGGCGCGGTGCGCGCGGTCGCGGCGACGAACGCCCTCGAGCTCGGCATCGACATCGGCCAGCTCGCGGCATCGATCCTGGTGGGCTACCCCGGTACGATCGCCAGCACCCGGCAGCAGATGGGACGGGCGGGGAGGCGGGGCGACCTGTCGCTGGCCGTCCTCGTGGGGACCAGCGCCGCGCTGGATCAATTCATCGTGACGCATCCGGAGTATCTCTTCGGGCACCCCGTCGAAGAAGCCCGGACGAACCCGGACAACCTGTTGATCCTCACCAGCCATCTCAAGTGCGCCGCGTTCGAGCTGCCGGTGCGCGACGGGGAAGCGTTCGGCCCGAGCACGCTGCCCGAGATCCTGGCGTACCTCCAGGAGGAGCGGGTGCTGCACCACGACGGCGACGCCTGGCACTACATCGCCGAGGCCTACCCGGCGGAAGAGATCAGCCTGCGCAGCGCCGCCACCGAAAACGTCGTGATCATCGACATCACCGATCCCGCCCCCCGGGTGATCGGCGAGGTCGACCTGGCGGCGGCCCCGGCATTCGTGCACGAGGATGCGATCTACCTCCACCTCGGCCAGCAGCACCACGTCGAGCGCCTCGACTGGGAAGAGCGCAAAGCCTATGTCCGGCGGGTGAACGTCGACTATTACACGGACGCCCAGATCGCGGTCGATGTGCGCGTGCTCGAGGAGTTCGCGCAGGCCGCCGGCGCGGCACACGGAGAAGTGGTCGTCACCTTCCGGCCCACGATCTTCAAGAAGCTGAAACTGGCCACGCACGAGAACGTCGGCTTCGGCACGATCCACCTGCCGGAGACGACGCTCCACACGACCGGGGCGTGGTGGGTGTTCCCCCGCGCCCTGACGCCGGGGTTGCGCCCCGACGAGATTCAGGGGGCGCTCCTGGGACTGGCCCACGCGCTGGCGAACGTGGCGCCCTTGTACCTCATGTCCGATCCCCGGGATCTCGGCGCGGTGGTCGAGGTCCGATCCCCGCACACCGGCGAGCCAACGGTGACGCTGTTCGAGCGGGTCCCCGGCGGTGTCGGACAGGCGGAGCGGTTGTTCGCGCTCGGCGGCGAGCTCCTCGCCGCCGCCCGCGCCCTGGTCGAGGCCTGCGGGTGCGCCGAGGGCTGTCCCTCGTGCGTCGGGCCGGTGCTGGAGGTTGGGCCTCAGGGCAAGCAGCACACCCTCCACCTGCTCAGGGACGTCCGTGTCGCCGCCTGAGGTTCCGGACGGCTCGACGCCCTCTCCGGTCCCCGCGTCCGAGGGCGCCGGGCTGCGGATGAGACTGAGGCAGTTGGGCGCTGCCGGGACCGGGCGCCGCCCGATTGTCCCGCCGGTGATGCGCCCCGCATCCGTCCGGCCTGCGCCGGCCGCCGGAGACGGCGTCGAGATCGTCCGCGCGCGCTATTCGCTCGCGCACCGGCACGGACACAGCGCGATCGGAGAGTCCCTGGACGCCATCGCGGCGCACGGGGAGGCGATCGACCCCGGGCGGACCGTCTGGCTCGACACCGAGACCACAGGGCTCGTCGGCGGCACGGGCACCTATGTGTTTCTTGTGGGGCTGGCCTCGCTGGGAGAGGGAGGGATCGTCATCGAGCAGTTCCTCCTTCGGCGGCTGAGCGCGGAAGGCCGGCTCCTCGCGATGCTGCAGGAGCGGCTCGCCCGAGCCCGCCGCCTCGTCACCTTCAACGGCCAGCGATTCGACTGGCCGATCTTGGAAGCCCGATTCGTGCTCTCACGGCTTCGTCCGGCGCCGCTCGACGAACACACCGACCTCATCCATCCCGCCCGCCGGCTCTGGCACCGAGTCCTCGGCACGCACCGCCTCAGCGCCATCGAGGCCGCGGTCCTCGGCGCTCCCAGGACCGACGACATCCCGGGATGGGAGATCCCCGCGGTCTACGTCCACTACCTCCGCACCGCCGACCGGGGCGCCCTCGAGCCGGTGCTGGCGCACAACCGCACGGATCTCGTCGCGCTCTTGGGCCTCCACGCGGCAGTGGCGCGCGTTCTGCGCAATCCTCCCGGGCCGCACGGGCCGATCGATTGGGAAGGAGCGGGCGTGCTCCAGGGACGGCGGGGGGATCACGCGCAGGCGGCCCGGTGCTTCGAGCACGCGCTCGAAGACCCGCTCGACGGGCGGGACCGGTGGAGAATCCTGCGGCGGTGCGCGCGCGAGTATCGGCTCATGGGCGATACGCGGCGGGTCCGCGAGCGGTGGGAGGAGGGGGTCCTCCATCTGCCCCAGCGCGACCGGTACCACGCCCAGATGCTCATGGAAGTCTCACGGGTCCGGGACGCCTGCGGAGATGACCGGGGAGCCCGCGCGGCGGCAGAGGAGGCGCTCGAGATCGCGCAGAGCCTCGAAGGCAGCCGGGCCCCGTGCCCGCCGCTCTTCGTGGAACGCCTCAGGCGCAGGGTGCTGCGGCTTGCGGGCAGGCAGCCGGCGGTGGCTAGGGGTACACTTCTTCCCAGCGCGTGATGAGGACCTTGGTGGGCTGCAGGAACAGCGAGGCCCCGCTCCCACCATAGTGGATCTCCACGACGGCCCGGATGGCGCGATTTTGCAGAACTGCGGGCCCGCCCGTTTGATGGATCTCCCCGGTGGCGACGATCTGCCAGGTCCGGGTCTCGAAGTTGGTCGCGCAGTTGAGCAGACACGTCAGGGTCGTGCTGTACCAGGCCTCCTGCCCGGCCGCGACCGGGTAGTTTGTCAGCGCAATCGCCGCCGCGTTCTTGTTCGCCTTCAGATTGTAAATCTGATGCTCGAGGGCGGCCTGGGCCAGGTAGATCGACCGGACGTCCCGGTGCGCCGGGAGGGCCAGGCTGAGTTCCGACGTGGTGGTCTCCGCGAGCCCGAGCATCAGGGCCGAGAGGATCAAGATCACGATCATTGCGAGCGGTAGCGCCAGTCCGTCCTCGCGGCGGAGGGCAGGAACTCGCAGGAGCGCGGCCCTGGCGGGAGCGGCGGTTGCGGGCGGCCGCGCGGTCGAGGATCTCATGGACGCTCCCGGAGCGCCTCGCCGGTCAAGGTGAGGTCTGGGACGGTTCCCGAGGCATCCATCACCACCAGCGTGACCTGGACCGCCTTGACGGAAGGCATGGGCGAGCACGGTGGGATGGACGCGCCTGTCGCGTCGAAGCAGGTGACCGTGAGCGACCGGAATGGCCCGGCCAGCGGCGTGAGCGCGTCGGCACGGGCGCCCGAGGCCTCGGCGCTGAGCGCGAGCGTCGGTTCCAGGGCGACCCGCGGCCGGATGATCATCGTGCGGTGGCGGTGGTCCATGGACGTCGCCTGCGCGTCGACCTGGCTGTAGTGATTGCCGTTCAGCGGGCGGGGGAAGGAGTCCGTGTACGAGAACCGGCACCATACGATCGGAGCGCTCGAGCATCCTGCGCTGCCCCAGGCCGGTTCCGCCGTGCCGACCTTCCAGACCTTCCCCTGGATCGAGTAGCCGACGAGGTAAAACCGGCCGTAGTAGTTCTGGCCGGTGGGGAGGGTTCCGGCCGCTCCGCTGATCAAAAAACACGACGGTGAGGAGCAGGGAGCCGCTCCTACTACGCCGTTCCCCCAAAAAGTTGAGTAGTAAAGGCACGTGCCGCCGTTATTGACACACCCGGGGATGAGGCGGTACCCCAGGCCGGCGTCGCTGAGGCGGGCGCCCACGCCGGGCTGGTTGCCGTTGACGTTGTCGGTCGTGTTGTTCCAGAACCCCCAGAAGATCTCGACGTCGGTGTGCGCGACGTTCTTGCTTAACTCGCGGTAGCCGGTGGTCGAGGCCACGGTCTGCTGGAAGATGAACCCGTCCGACGCGGAGGTTAAGTAGGTCCCGGTCAAGGCGTCCCGCCGGGTCCATCCATCCAGCGCCGTGCCGGGGGCGGGCGCTCCGTCCTGGTAGTCGAGGAAGACGTTGGGGCCGTACGCCGGCGGGTTGGAGTCGTTCAGGTTGCCGTAGTAGAGGTAGTAGTTGGCGTCGTTCGCGTTCGCGGCGATCGCGGCCTGGAGGCGGAACCAGAGGGTGGTCGTCGCGGTGTCCCACGCCGAGGTGGGGTCGAGGACGCGGTCGAGGTCGACCATCGCGCTCCCATTCCAGTAGCGCACCCGGACGTCGTCTCCGCTCGCCAGGCTCTTGCCCGGGACCAGCGCCGCGTGGTTGAAGGTGAGCGCCACGGCGTACCCGGCGGCCACCGCGTTTGCGGCGCCGCTCTGGGCGTGCACCGTAATCTGCTCCCGGTAGTCGTAGTCGGCGCTCCACCGGTACTCGAGGTTGTTCGTCGCGCCGTTCAGCGAATACTGGACCGTGGGGGCGGCGCCCGTGCCATCTCCGTAGTTGAAGGTGAGGATGACCGACCCAGAGGCGAGCGTGCGAAAGGACTCGGCCGCCCGCAACTCGCGGATGAGCTTGTCGAGGGCGACCCGACCGGTCTGGGTCATCGTCTGGCGCCGGCGGGAGTAGTCGGAGCCCTGCTGCCCGATGGACAGGACGGGGAAGAGTGCCGCCACCACCAACGCGAGGAGCAGGGTGGTGACCAACACCTCGATGAGCGTGGCGCCCGCCTCTCCGGCGAGCGGCCTACGGCCTGGACGTGACCTTGGCATCGTAATGGACCTGGGTTTCGCTCGCGTCGCACGCCCCGCTGCCGTTCGCGTCCGCGCAGGCGGTCACCCCAACATCGACCAGGCTGCCCACGCCCGGGGTGGCGCTGGACGCCTCCGTCGTGACGGTCCGTACCACCAAGCAGTTTGGGAAGTCCGCGCAGGTCGCGGACCCCGAGGCGACGCTCGCGATATTGTTGCGGAGGCTGGTCGTGATCGACTCCATGTTGCGGACCGCCACCGCGCCCAGGACCATCGTCGTCTCGTCGGTGAGTTCGGTCTCGATCAATCCGGGGAAGAGCTGCATCAGCGGCACCAGCGCCACGGCGATCAGCATCGCGGCGACGAGGACCTCCACATAGGTGAACCCCTCGTCGCGGCTCACGGGCCGGTGACCTGGATGAACCCGGTCGCGGCGGTCACCTGGACCGTCGCGGTCGCGGTCCCCTGGGCGATGGTGATGGTCGCCGCGGCCGAGGAGGCACCGGAGGGAAGGAAGGTAATCTGCGAGGTGCCGGTGACGGTGAGCCCCGACTGGAAGGTCTTGGGGAAATCCTGTCCCGGGGATCCGCCCTGCGGCGTCACCGAATACGAGGTGAACGGCCCCGTGCCGGCCGGCATGAACGTGACCAGATAGTTCGCCCGGCCGGCGATCGCCAGCCGGCGGGCGAGCCCGAGGTCGGCTGCCACCCGACGCGCGACGGACGCCACCGGAACCTGGTTCGGGAGAATGAACGAGGGGAGGGCGGTCAGCAAGAGCGCTCCCAGCAGGGCGACCACGACCAGCACTTCGGCGTAGGACATCCCTGCCGAGGAGGAACGCCGCATCATCCACAGCAACCGACCCGCGCCGCCCGCTCTCCGGGCCGGGGACGGGCTCCTACGCATTCCCAGCGCCGGCGGTCTGGCCGATCCGCGGCCCGGGGACCCCGCCGCCTAAAAGGTGCGGCAGATAGGGGGCACCTTCGCCAGGTTCGTCGCGTAGTTCGTCGAGAACGACGTGCTCGACGGCGGGTTCACCGTCGGGTCGACCGGCGGGCCGTCCGGGAAGTACGTCGTGTCCGCAATGAACTGGGCAAAGGTCTCCGGCGCCCCCACCTGGCCCGGGCATTGGGCGTTGTTCCGGTATTGGAACAGCGCGATCGCGGTGTTGATTGCGCTGACGTTCGAAGAGCGGACGGTGCTCTGCGCCGTGCCCGTCGCGCCGAAGTAGTTCGGCAGCGCGATCAGCGCCAGGATGCCGAGCAGCAGCACGACCGCCAGCACCTCCATGAACGTGAAGCCGCTTTCACTGGATACCCGTCGCATACCACTTCCTCCCCTTCTCATGTTACTTGCTCCCCCTCGCGTTTCTGTGGTTCTCATCGTCGCGCAGTCTGTCCTAATTTGTCCGGCAGGTCGTCGTGCTGTAGTTCGTGATGAACGGCGTGCTCGAGGGCGGGTTCACCGTCGGGTCGACCGGCTGGCCGTCCGGGAAGTACGTCGTGTCCGCCAGGAACTGGGTAAAGGTCTCCGGCGCTCCCCCCTGGCTGGGGCAGAGGCCGTTGTTCCGGTATTGGAACAGGGCAACCGCGGTGTTGATCGCGCTGACGTTCGAGGAGCGCACCGCATTCTGCGTCCCGGTCGCCGCGCCGAAGTAGTTCGGCAGCGCAATCAGCGCAAGGATGCCGAGCAGGAGCACAACCGCCAACACCTCCATGAACGTGAAGCCCTTTTGATCGAAAACCCGGCTCATTACGCCTCCCCCATCACGGGGTCCATCCTCTTCTAATACCCTTCTCCTCGACGGATTAGCGCCTCATCAATGGAGCAATGCCTTCGAAAGCCCGAAGATCGGCAGGTACAGCGCGAGCAGGACGACCCCCACGAACGCGCCGATCAGGAGCGTCAGCGCCGGCTCCAGGAAGGTCATGAGGCGCTTCAGGCGCAGGTCCAGGTCCCGGTCGAGGATGATGGCCGCCCGGGCCATCATCGCGTCCAGCCGGCCCGTCTCTTCTCCGATGCTGGCGATCCGCACGAACATCGGGGAAAACCACCGCGTGTCGCGCATCGCGTCGGTGAACCGGCGGCCGTTGCTGATGGAGCGTCTGAGCGCCGCGACGACCGGCCCGAACTGGAGCGGGCCTCCCATCTGGCCCGTCACCTCGAGCGCGGTGAGCACCGGGACCCCGCTCTGCAGCATCATGGCCATCGAATGGGCGAACCGGCTCTGCAGCATGGTCCTGGTCAGATCCTCGGCGTGCGGAACCTTGAGCATGGCGGACTGCACAGGACCCGCCAGGGCCGCCCAGAGCGGCTTCCGCACCGGCCGAAACGCCAGGGCGGCGACGGCCGCCGCCAGGAGCGGCAGGCCGGCCCGAAACGCCCGGCTCCACACCACCAGGATCCGCGTGAGCAGCGGCAGGGTCGCCCCGGCGGTCCGGTAGACGCGGTCGAAGGCCGGAATGATGAACATCAGGAAGATCGTGAGCACGACCCCCGCCATGACCAGGACGAGTCCCGGATAGATCAGCATGTCGCGGATCTTCTGCCGCACTTCGAGGTCCCGCTGCAGGAACGCGGCGAGACGCTCCAGCGCCAGGTCGAGCCGCCCGGTCAGTTCGCCATTGCCGACGATCCCCCGGTACGCCGGGGAAAAGAGGTCAGGATGGCGCGCCAGGGCCTCGGAAAACTTCCGGCCCTCGGAGATCTCCCGGGCCGCCCCACGCATGACCTCGCGCAGCCGCCCCTCCGGCGCCTGCTCCTCGATGGCCTCGAGCGCCTGCATGAGGGGGATGCCGGCCCCAAGCAGCATCGACAAATCGTGCGTCAGCATCATCACATCCGCCGGCCCGGCGACCCGTTTGACGGTCCGGCGGTTCGACGAAGGCCACTTGAAGGCCGCGGGCGCCTCGCCCCGGCGCGGGTGCTCCCGGGGGCCTTCGTCCGCGGCCTCCGATCGCCCCCGACTCGGGGCGCCGTGAAGGTCGCGGCCGGCGCGCGCGGAGGTGGGCATGCCTACGCGGCTTCGGCCGAGGTGAGCCGCTGAAACTCCTCGATCGTGGTCACGCCCTCCTGCACCTTCTCGGCGAGGGCCTCCCGCAGCGTCTTCATCCCGGCCGCGCGGGCGGCATCGAGGATGGCGGTCGCGGGTTTACGCTGGAGGACCTGCTCCCGGACGGCGTCGTCCATCGTCAAGATCTCGAAAACGCCGGTTCGTCCCTTGTAGCCGAGGGTCCCGCACTCGGGGCAGCCGGCCGCCATCGGCAGCATGAGGTCGGTCCCCGGAGGGAGGCGCAGCAGGTCAAGGTCCGCCGCGCCGGCGGGACGCTGTCCCCTGCAGGCTTTGCAGAGCACCCGGACCAGGCGCTGTCCGACCACCGCGAGCACCGAGGAGGTCAACAGGTACGGCTCGATCCCCATGTCCACCAGCCGGATCATCGCGCCTGTGGCGTTGTTGGTGTGCAGGGTGGTGAGCACCAGGTGGCCGGTGAGGGCCGCGTGGATGGCGATCGAGGCGGTCTCGGCGTCACGGATCTCCCCGACCATGATCACGTCGGGATCGTGCCGGAGAATCGCCCGCAGGCCGATCCCGAAGGTGATGCCGGATTTCTCCCGCACGGGAATCTGCGTGATCCCGGGAAGGCGGTACTCGACCGGATCCTCGATCGTCATGATGTTGCGGACGCGCTCGTTGATAAAGCTGAGCGACGCGTACAAGGTGGTGGTTTTGCCGCTCCCCGTTGGACCCGTGACGAGGACCATCCCGTGCTGGCGCCGCATGAGCCGCTCGAGGGTGGTCTGCTGAGCCACAGACAGCCCCAGCCGCTCCAGCCCCACCTGCACCTGGCGGTTGTTGAGCAGCCGGATCGCCACCCGCTCGCCGAAGGCCGTTCCCAGCGTGGCAATTCGAAGGTCGTACTCCCGCCCTTCGATGCTGAAGAGGACCCGTCCGTCCTGCGGGCGGATGCGCTCGGCGATGTCCATGCCCGCCAGCACCTTCAGCCTGGAGGCGATGCCGTCGGCCATCTGTCGAGGGAGGACCGTCTTGTCCACGAGCAGGCCGTCGATCCGAAACCGCACGGGGGTCTCGTCGGATTCCGGCTCGACATGAATGTCGGTGGCGCCGATACGGACGGCATCCTGGACGATCGTGTTGAGGACGCGCACCACCGGGGAGTCGTCAAAAGCCTCGATCACCCCCACCGCGCTCCCCGCGGCCCCCGCTTCCGGTTGCGCGCGGCCGGGGCCGGCCTCGGTGAGGCTCTCGTCGACCTTGCGCCCGACACCGAAGTACTTGTTGACCACCCACGAGAAGTCGCTCTCCGTGGTGAGGAACGGCCGGACCTTGCCGTGGAGGAACCGGCCCACGGTGTCGACGGCCATGATATCGCTGGGGTCCAGCATGGCCAGGTGGATCTCATCGCCGGAGCGCGCCAGGGGCACGATCTTGTGCTCCATGATGACCCGCTCCGGGAGGCTGCGCACCAGGATCTCGTCAATGGGGTAGGCGCTCAGGTTGACGTAGGGGATGCCTCGCTGCATCTCGAGCATCTTGCCGATGATCTGTTTGGTGACATACCCTCGGTCCACCAGGGTGACGCCGAGCCGTTCCCCCGTGCGCGCCTGCTCGTCCAGGGCCTCTTTGAGGTGCTCGGGGCTGAGATGCCCCGATTCCACCAGGAGGTCGCCGAGCAGCTTTCGCCGGGGCGTTGCGCTGTAGTGAGCCTCGCCGTTCTTCCCAGTCCGGCGGACCAGGTTCCCGAACCGCACCAGCGTCTTGAGCTCGGCCTCGACCTCGCCCACAGGGAGGGCGAGCTGGGAAGCAAGGGTCGAGGCGGTCACTTCCTCGTCCGCCTTGCCGCCGTCGTCAAGGAGCGCCAGGACGCGGCGGGTCAGCGTCTCGCCGGGGGCGAACTCCGGCTTCGCCGCCTTTCCACTAAAAAGACCCATGGCTGTTCACCGTCACGGCAAAGCTCCCCCAGGGGCGATCCGGCCGTCCGGCCGGACGATTCGATGTTTTTATGCACTTTACAGGCGGGTCTTAGACTTCTCGGGAGGTGGGAGAGGCGATGGTGACCGGGAGCCGTCCTCCGGGGCGGATCGCGCCGGTGAGGACGGCGGCCGCGGCCTGGAGCGTGGACGGATCGGCTCCGTAGAAGGCGAGGGCGGCGCATTCCTGAGGCACGTGCGCGAGCGCGTAGGGGGCCGCGGTCGCGACCACCACCGTCGGCCCGCGCTTGAGCGCGGCGGCCGTCACTGCCACGATCCGTTCGCGCGTCACCGGGCCGCCCGGAGCCGAATCCCCGAGGGGGAGGACGAGGGGCCCCGCCCGATCCGGCGCCGCGCCGCGGTCCAACCCGACCGTCATCGCGGTTCGCCCCTTCGCGCGGAGCGCCTGGGCCAACCGCTGCACGGTCTCCTCGGGGGCGAGTCCGGCCGCGACCTGAATCGATCCGGGCGGCAGCGGCGGCATCCCCCGGTGCTCGCGGACGAGCGTCGCGGCCGCGGCCGCGACGCGGCCGGCCAGCGCCGTGTGCTCCGGCAGGCCCACGCGCCGGGGCACAGCGTTCTCCTGCACGAACGCGTTGTCGAAGAGCCCGAGCCGGCGCTTGGCCGCCACGACCCGTTCGGCGGCCTCGCGGATCCGCGCCGGCGGGATGCGCCCGCCGGCGGCCGCCGCGCGCACCCCCCGGAGCGCCTCCCATTGGACCTCGGTGGGGCCGAGGGCCAGGATCAGGTCCACCCCCGCCAGCACGGCCTGCACGGCGGCTTCACCAGGACCCAGGAGGTCGGCGATGGCCCGCATCCGCATGGAATCGCTGACCACGA
>DATHLI010000153.1:0-9504 GCA_035488355.1 bacterium
CTGACATTCGCGGGGGTCTGTCCGGACTGCGGCAGTTCCCTGATCTACGAGAATGGCTGCAGCTCCTGCCGCTCCTGCGGGTACTCCCGATGCTGAGGCGCCTCGTGAGACACCTGAGCGTCCGGGGAAGGCCGACCGGCAAGTCGAGGATGAGAAAGACCCGAGTGGCTCGAGGCGCCCCTCCGCCGGAGGTGCGCAACGGCCGCGCCCGGAACGGGAGTGCCGCAAGGACGGCCGGCGGCGGCCCGGCAAGGCCGGCAGGCGTTAGCCTCCCCTCCGCAGATGCCGGCGTCCCGCCCGATCACCCCGCTCCGCCCCCGTCCCCGATTCCCGCTTCGGCTTCGATGACCACGGGGGAACTCATCAACCACCTCGCGCACGAGCGCTTGCTGCTCTACCGTCAGGGTTCGGGCCATCCGCTTCCCCGCGAAATTCGGGCCCGGCTCGTCGAGATCGTCCGCGAGCTCGACCGGCTGTGGGACGTGCGCCGCCGCGAACTGGCGGGACCGCCGCTCCAGCTCCAGTCGGTGATCCCGTCCGCGGCCCCGAAAGCTCCGCGCACCGCCGCTGCGGCGCGGCCGGCCCGGGTCCAGGTCGCCTAGGAGAGGCGCGCAGGAGAACCTCGCGAGGCGGCAGAACTACGGGCGCAACTCCCCCCAGTTGCCCCTGCGGGGGATCCAAGGGAGGCCTTCCGTGAGGACCCGACGACTCACCGCCATGGGGTGTGGCGCGGCCCTGGCCCTCGCGGTGCTGGCCTCGGCCGCCGCCCCGCCCGCCCCGGCGCAGGTCAAGCTGGTGATGGCGTTTGTGCCCTCCGGGGAAGCGCGAACCATCCTCGAAACCGGCAACCGCGTCGCCCATCTCCTGGAGATCGCCACCGGCTACAGTTTCGAGTCGTTTGTCGCGACCAGCTTCGCCGGCGTGATCGAAGCGATGGGCGCCAACCGGGCGGATATCGGCTGGCTGAACACGTTTTCCTATGTGATCGCCCACCAGAAGTACGGGGTCGAGGTGCGGCTGGTGACCGTGCGGTTCGGGCTTCCCTATTACAGGGCCGAGATCATCGCCCAGGCGAACTCCGGCATCAACTCCCTGGCCGACCTCCAGGGTAAGCGGTTCGCGTTCGTCGACCCCGCCAGCACCTCGGGATATCTGTTCCCGCTCGCCGGATTGAAGAAGGCGGGGTACGACCCCCAGAAGTTCTTCGGCCAGACGGTCTTCGCCGGTTCCCACAACAACGTGGTGCTCGCGGTCTATCAGGGCCGCGCCGACGCGGGCGCCGTGTACGAGGACGCGCGGGGCAGCGTCCAGAAGACGCTTCCGGACGTGATGCAGAAAATCAAGGTCGTCTGGCGCTCCGATCCCATCCCCAACGACACCGTCAGCCTCCGCGAGGGCCTGCCGGCGGAGGTGAAAGATAGGGTGACCAAGGCGCTGCTGCGGTTCGCCGAGCAGCCGGCCGGGCTGGACGCGCTCAAGGCCCTGTACGAGATCGAGGCGCTGGCAGACTACGAGCTCCTCGTGAGCAAGTACAAGGTGCGCGCCCACAGCCTGGACGCCTTCTACGATCCCGTCCGCGACGTGGCCCGCTACGCCGGGATCAACCTGGAGGAGTTGATCAAGCCGCGCTGAGCGCCGCGAGGGCCCCCATCCTTGCGATCGAGCACCTCACCAAGGTGTACGGGGGCGGCACGCGCGCGCTGTCCGATGTGTCTTTCGAGGTGGCGCGCGGAGAGTTCCTGATCATTATCGGGCTCTCCGGTTCGGGGAAATCCACCCTCCTGCGCTGCATCAACCGGTTGATCGAGCCCACGTCGGGCAGGGTGGTCTTTGCCGGCCGTGACGTCACGGCGGCGCCGCCCCAGGAGCTCCGGGAGATCCGCCGCAAGATCGGGATGATCTTCCAGCAGTTCAACCTTGTCCGCCGCGCCTCCGTCCTGACCAACGTCCTGACCGGGCGTCTCGGGTACCTTCCGCCGCCGTGGGCGCTCGCCAACTACTTCCCCGCACCGCTCGTCGACCGGGCGATGGCGAACCTCGAGCGGGTCGGCATCCCTGAGAAGGCGTTCGTCCGGGGCGACGCCCTCTCGGGGGGACAGCAGCAGCGCGTCGGGATCGCCAGAGCGCTGATGCAGGAGCCGGAGCTCATCCTGGCCGACGAACCGGTGGCGAGCCTCGATCCGGCGACGTCGCATTCGGTCCTCCGCTACGTCGAGGAGCTCAACAAGCGGGACGGGATCACGGTGCTCTGCTGCCTGCACTTCCTCAGCCTGGCCCGCCGCTACGGCACGCGCATCCTCGCCCTCAAGGCCGGCCAGATCGTCTTCGACGGCCGTCCGAATGACATCAACGAAGCGCGGTTTGCGGAGATCTACGGCGAGGACGCCATCGAAGTGGAGATCCGCTGATGGCCGTCGAGGAGTTCAGCCCTCCGCGGCGCGCCGGGCGCGCGCGGCCCACCCTCTGGTACCGGTCGTGGAGGGTGCACCTCGCCGTATTCGTCGCCATCCTGGCCTATGCGTACGGGTGGCGGGTCACCCAGATCCGCATGGCGGAGCTGTGGCGGGGCGCGTATCTGATCAGGCCGTTCATCGGCGCGCTGGCCTCCCCGGACGTCGTCACCCGGGAGCAGCATGTGCAGCGCGGGACGGCATTGTTTTACTACGGCGGAGAACGGCCGGCGGCCGCCCCGGGCGGGGGGCCGAGCCTTGCCCTCTCCACGGTCACCGGAGCCATCGGCGACCGCGTGACCGCGGCGGGGGAGGGGTTCGCGCCGAACCGCCGGGGTGTGCTGTGGTGGGAGAACCAGGTCGGCCAGCGCCAGCAGCTCGGGTCGTTCACGACCGACGCCCAAGGCCGGTTTTCGCTGACGTTCACCGCCCCGGAGGTGCAGGGCACGCACAATCTGGTCATCGCCGAAGTCCTGATCGGCGAGGGGCCGCTGCGGCCGAGCCAGACGCTGCTCGTGGTGCTCGATCGCATGGTCGAGACCGTCTTCCTGGCGTTGATGGGGACGACGATGGGCGTCGTGTTCGCCGTCCCGCTGTCGTTCCTGGGGGCCAAGAACCTGACGGCGAGCCTGCCCGCCGGCGGGGCCATCTACGGGCTGACGCGCACCTTCTTCAACCTCATGCGGTCGATCGAAGCGCTGGTGCTGGCGATCATCTTCACCGTGTGGGTCGGGCTCGGCCCGTTCGCCGGTGTGCTCGCGCTCGGCGTCCACAGCATCGCGTCCTTGGGCAAACTCTACTCGGAGGCGATCGAGAGCATCGACGCGGGCCCGATCGAGGCCGTCACGGCGACGGGGGCGAGCGCGCTCCAGGTGGTGCGGTACGCGGTGGTGCCGCAGATCGTCCCCCAGTTCATCGCCTTCACGATCTACCGGTGGGATATCAATGTCCGGTTCAGCACCGTCATCGGCTTCGTCGGCGGGGGCGGCATCGGGTTTGTCCTCCAGCAGTACATCAACCTTCTGCAGTGGCGCCAGGCCGCGACCGCGCTGTGGATGATCGCGATCGTGGTCGCCGCCCTCGACTACACCAGTGCGGTGGTGCGCGAACGGATCATCTGACCGCGGACCTCATCCCCGCCTCCGCGCTGGAGGAGACGGGATTCGTCCGCGCCGTCTTCACCACCCGGCGCGGCGGCGTCAGCCGAGGCGCCTACGACAGCCTCAATCTCTCATCCGCCGTCGGCGACGACCCGGAGGCGGTGACGGTCAACCGGCGCCGGCTCGCGGACGCCGTGGGGATGTCCCTCGGGGCTCTGGTGGAAGCCGAGCAGGTCCACGGGAGCGCTGTGGCGCTGGCCGGCCGGGGAGGCGGCCCCCCCATGCCCCCGCCCGGCGCTCCAATCCCCGGCGTGGATGCCCTCGTGACCGCCGACCCGGGATTGTGGCTGGCGATCTACGCGGCGGACTGCGTGCCCGTGCTGGTCCTGGACCCGGCGACGCCGGCGATCGCCGCGGTCCATGCGGGGTGGCGGGGGGCGGCGGCGGGAATGGTGCCCGCCGCGTTCGACCGCATGCGGACGGCCTTCGGAACGGCCGCGGCGCAGTGCCGGGTGGTGTTAGGGCCGGCGATCGGGGGATGCTGCTACGAAGTGGACGCCCCGGTGGCGCGGGCGATGGAAGGCGCGGCCTGGTGGCCCGAGGCGGCGAGGCCGACCGGACCGGGCCGGTGGCACCTCGACCTGCGGACCGCCATCCGGCGGCAGCTGGTCGATCTGGGCGTCCCCGCGGACCATGTCACGATCGTGCCGCACTGCACGGCCTGCCGGGCCGACCTCTTCTTTTCCTACCGGAGAGACGGCGTCACCGGGCGCATGGGAGCCTGCATCGGCCTCCGCCGGTAGACGCGTCCTGACGCGCGCGGCGCCGGCAAGGACATCACCACCCCCCTGTCGAATAACACCGGCCTCGTTCATGGCGGAGATCGGGGCCAACGTTGCTCGGGTCCGCGCCAGGATCGCCGAAGCCGCGGGGCGGAGCGGGCGCCGGCCCGAAAGCGTGCTGCTGGTGGCGGTGACCAAAACCGTCGGGGCCGACCGGATCCGCGAGGCCGTGGCCTGCGGGCTGCGGGTCCTCGGCGAGAACCGGGTGCAGGAGGCGCGGGCCAAAGTCCCGGAGGTGCCGGGGGCCGTCTGGCATCTCATCGGCAGCCTCCAGCGCAACAAGGTCAGGGAGGCGCTCCGGTTGTTCGAGGTGATCCACTCGGTGGACACGCTCAGCCTGGCTCAGGAGATCAGCCAGCGGGCCGGCGCGGCCGAGCCGGCGGCCGATGTCCTCATTCAGGTGAATATCTCCGAGGAGCCCCAGAAGCACGGCGTCCTGCCTGAGCACGCGGAGCGTCTCGTGTCGGAGGCCTCGCGGCTCCCCCGGCTGCGGGTCCGGGGCCTGATGGGGATGGCCCCCCTGGTACCCGCGGCCGAGGAGGCCAGGCCGTTCTTCCGGCGGCTGCGCGAGCTGCGGGACCGGCTCCGGGAGGCGCTGCCCCACGCCGGGCTCGATGACTTGTCGATGGGGATGACGGACGATTTCGAGGTGGCGATCGAGGAAGGATCAACGATGATCCGCGTCGGCCGAGCGCTGTTTGCCTGAGCGCCGTGATGGAGCACACGATCGCAGCAGCAGACATAGCAACAGACGCCGCAACGAACGGAGGGCAGACGATGAGCCGGATGATGCAGCGGATGTGGAATTTTCTTGGCTTCGAAGAAGACGAACGGGTCGGCCTCTCCCGCGAGCCCGCGACGCCCCGAGCCCCGGTCTTCAGCCTGCACACCCAGCGGACGATGGAGATCGTCGTCATTGAGCCGGCGGCCTATGACCAGGCTCAGACGGCGGCCGATTATCTGAAGACGCACCGCCCGATCGTGGTCAATCTCCGGGCCGCCGAGCACGATCTCAGCAGGCGCGTCGTCGACTTTCTCAGCGGGGTGACCTATGCGCTCGACGGGCACATGCAACGCGTCGGCGACGAGATCTTCCTCTTCACGCCCCGTCAGGTGGTCATCACCGCCGAACAGGTCCGCGAGGAGGCGGCGGCCGGCTCCCTGTTTCCGATCGACTGAGGGAGCCTAGGGTCCGGCGGCGTGCCTTCCGGTGGAGCAGCGTCCAATCGCGCCTCCCAGCCGTGCCGCCGCTGATCCGCGGATGACCGGCGACGCCCCGCTGTGGTGGGAGGACGGAGCGCTCCGCCTCCTCGATCAGACCGGGCTCCCCCACGAGGTCCGGACGCTCCGGTGCGGGTCGTGGGAGGAGGTCGCCGACGCGATCCGCGCGCTGCGGGTGCGGGGCGCCCCGGCGATCGGCCTCGCCGCGGCCTACGGCCTGGTCCTGGCGGCCTACGCCTGCGGCGCCCGCCCGCCGGCCGAGTGTCTCGGGGCGGTGCGCCGCGCGGCGGCCGTCCTGCGCACCACCCGGCCCACCGCGGTTAACCTGGGTTGGGCCATCGACCGGATGCTCGAGGTCGCGGGCGCGTGCGACGACGCGCCTTCGCTCCCGCAGCGGCTGCTCGACGCCGCGAACGCGCTGGCCCGCGCGGATCTCGAGACCAACCGCCGGATCGGCGAGCACGGAGCGGCGCTCCTCCGGGCCGGCGCCCGGGTGCTCACGTACTGCAACACCGGCATGCTGGCGACGGCGGGGTATGGGACGGCGTTCGGCGTGCTCCGCTCCGCGCACGAGCAGGGACGCGGGATCCACGTGATTGCCTGTGAGACCCGTCCGGTCCTCCAGGGCGCCAGGCTCACCGCGTGGGAGTTGCTGCGGGCGGGGATCCCGGCCACGCTGATCACCGACAATGCGGCCGGCGCGTTGATGCAGGGCGCCGGCGTCGACACCGTGATCGTCGGGGCGGACCGGATCGCCGCGAACGGGGACGTCGCGAACAAGGTCGGCACCTACACGCTGGCCGTCCTCGCGCGCGCGCATGGGATTCCCTTCTACGTCGCCGCGCCGCTCAGCACCGTGGATCTCGCCACCCCGTCCGGCGACGCCATCCCGATTGAGGAACGCCGGCCCGAAGAGATCCTCACCGTCGGGGGCGTCCCCATTGCCCCCGCCCAGATCGCGGTCCGCAATCCCGCGTTCGACATCACCCCGCACACGCTCGTCACGGCGATCATCACCGAAGCCGGGGTCATCCGCCCGCCCTACAAAGAGGGCCTGCGGCGCGCGGTGCCGGCGGGCGCCCCGCCCGTCCCGCGTCCGCTGCGAAGCACGCCGCGCGTCCGATAACCGCATCGCACCGCGGCCGGAGCGTCGTTGACGCTCCTGGGCGGGTGTGTTAAAATCGCCGGGAACTGAGGTCAGGGCAGAGGCCGCCGCCGCTCGGCCGGGCGGGCTTTTTTGTTGCGGAGGATCGTGATGCCGTTCCAGCCCGTGGACACCCGCGTGGATTTCCCCGCGCAGGAGCGCGCGCTGCTCGACTGGTGGCAGCGGCAGGGGATCCTCGCCCGCTACCTCGCCCGCAACGCGTCCTCCGCCACCCGCTGGTCCTTCCTCGACGGGCCGATCACCGCCAACAACCCGATGGGCGTGCACCACGCCTGGGGGCGCACCTACAAGGACCTCTTCTGCCGGTACCACACCATGCTCGGCCACCGGCAGCGGTACCAGAATGGATTCGACGCTCAGGGCCTGTGGGTCGAGGTCGAAGTGGAGAAAGAGCTCGGCTTCAAGAGCAAGCGGGATATCGAGCGCTACGGCATCGCCGAGTTCGTCGAGCGCTGCAAGGCCCGCGTGCTCCATTTCGCCGGGGTGCAGACGCAGCAGTCCCTGCGCCTGGGCTACTGGATGGACTGGGACAACTCCTACTTCACGATGTCCGAGGAGAACAACTACAGCATCTGGCTCTTCCTCAAGCGGTGTTGGGAACGCGGGCTGCTCTACAAAGGGCACGACGTCATGCCCTGGTGCCCCCGCTGCAGCACCGGGCTCTCCGAGCACGAGATCGTCACCGAAGGCTACCAGGAGGTCACCCACCCCAGCCTCACCGTGCGGTTGCCGCTGCGGGATCGGCCGGGCGCGTATCTGCTGGTGTGGACGACGACCCCCTGGACCCTGACCAGCAACGTGGCCGTGGCGGTGCATCCGGAGCTGACGTATGTCCGGGTCGAGCAGGGGCGGGACACGTACTACCTCGTCCGCGATCGCCTGGAGATGCTGCGGGGTGGCTACCGCGTGCGGGAGGAACTGCCCGGTTCCGCTCTGGTCGGCTGGGTCTATACGGGACCGTTCGACGATCTGCCGGCGCAGCAGGGCGTCGAGCACCGCGTTGTCCCCTGGCGTGACGTCAGCGCGGCGGAGGGGACCGGGCTCGTGCACATCGCCCCCGGCAGCGGCGCGGAGGACTTTGCGCTCGGCAAGGAACTGGGACTCCCGGTCCTGGCGCCGATCGATGAATTCGGCATCTTCGCGGAGCGGTATGGCTGGCTGTCCGGCCGGCACGTCTACGAGGTCGGCGCGCCCATCAGGGACGATCTGGAAAAGCGCGGCCTGCTCTACCGGGCGGAGGAATACACGCACCGCTACCCGGTCTGCTGGCGGTGCGGGAGCGAGCTGGTCTTCCGCCTCGTCGACGAGTGGTTCATCGCGATGGATCCGCTCCGCGCCCCCATCATGGCGGTCACGGAGAAGATCCGCTGGATCCCCGAGTTCGGCCTGGAGCGCGAACTGGACTGGCTCAAGAACATGCGCGATTGGATGATCAGCAAGAAGCGCTACTGGGGGCTGGCCCTGCCCATCTGGGAGTGCCGGGCCTGCCGGTCGTTCGAGGTGATCGGCGGCGAGGACGAGCTCCGCGAGCGCGCGGTGGAAGGGTGGGAGCAGTTCGCGGGCCATACCCCGCACCGGCCCTGGATCGACGCGGTCAAGATCCGGTGCCCCCGGTGCGGGACCCCGGTGTCCCGGATCCTGGACGTCGGGAACCCCTGGCTGGACGCGGGCATCGTCCCCTACTCGACGATGGGCTACCGCCGCGATCGCGCGGCGTGGCAGGAGTGGTTCCCCGCGGACTTCATCACCGAAGCGTTCCCCGGGCAGTACCGCAACTGGTTCTACTCGATGCTGGTGATGAGCACGGTGCTGGAAAACCGCGAGCCGTTCCGGACCTGCCTCGGCCACGCGATGGTCCGGGACGAGCAGGGGCGGGAGATGCACAAGTCCTGGGGCAACATGATCGAGTTCAATGAAGCGGCGGAGAAGATGGGCAGCGATGTCCTCCGATGGCTCTACGCCGTCCAGAACCCGGCGATGAACCTCAACTTCGGCTACGGTCCGGCCGATGAGGTCCGCCGGCGGTTCATCCTGCCGCTCTGGAACGTCTACGTCTTCTTCGTCACCTACGCGGCCCTCGACGGCTTCACCCCCGAGCCGCTGCGCGATCAACAGGTCGCGCTGGCGGCCCTGAAAGGCCAGTCCTCGGTGCTGGACCGGTGGATCCGCGCCCTGCTGCACCGGCTGATCCGGACGGTGCGGGAGGGCCTCGACCATTACGACGTCCCTGCCGCGGCGCGCGCGATCGAGCGCTTCGTAGAGGATCTCTCCCTGTGGTACGTCCGCCGGGGCCGGCGGCGCTACTGGAAATCGGAGCTGGACGCGGACAAGCAGGCCGCGTACCAGACCCTGTACGAGGTGCTGGTGACGCTGAGCCGCCTCCTGGCGCCGTTCGTTCCGTTCCTGGCCGAAGCGATGTACCAGAACCTGGTCCGCTCGATCGACACGCGCTCCCCCGAGAGCGTCCACCTCTGCGCGGCGCCGGCGGCGGATCCGGCCGCGGATGACCGCGGGCTCATTGACGCGACCGAGCGGACGCGGCAGCTCGTGTCCATCGGGCGGTCGGCCCGCAACGCCGCGAAGGTCCGCGTCCGCCAGCCGCTGGCGTCGGCCATCATCGTGGACCGGTCGGGTGTGCTGCAGCGCTACCCCGAACTCGCGGAGCACCTGCGGGATGAGCTGAACGTGAAGGCGCTGCGGTTTGCGGAGTCCTACCGGACGCTGGG
>DATHLI010000154.1:0-18177 GCA_035488355.1 bacterium
CCTCCGGGAGAAACTCGGGATCAGCCGGCCTGCCGCGTCCGCGGCCCAGGGCGGCGCCGCCCCAGGCGGCCGGGAGGCTCCGGCCGACAAAACGGACAAGCCCGACAAGGCCGACAAGGACGTGGGGCCGCTTCCGCGTGACGTCCGCCCCGGCGCGCTCGTGACCAAAGGAGTGCCTGTTCGAGCGCAGCAGCGATGACGCTGCCGGCGTAACCGCCTGAGGATGCCCACCATCACGGGCATTCACACGATCGAGGGCGGGCGGGCAGGCCGTCCCTCCGGCGGAGATCGAGGCGGGACAGACCGCCTCGTCCTGCTCGATAACGGCCGCCGGTTGCGGGTCGATGTCGAGCAGGTCGTGCTGCACGGGTTGGCCCCCGGAGGGGTGATCGAGCCGAGCCTCGTCGCGCGGCTCGCGGCGCAGGAGGCGTACCTTCGGGCCCGGGAACGGGCCCTTCGTCTTTTGGCCATCCGGCCGAGGTCCGTCGAAGAGCTCCGAGCGCGGCTGGCGCAGCACCGCATTCCACGAAACACGCTGGGAACGGTGATCGCGGAGCTCGAAGCCCAGGGCTATCTCGACGACCTCGCGTTCGCGCGATCCTGGATCGCCGCGCGGGCCGGCTCCAGGGCGTACGGGATCGGGCGGCTTCGCTTGGAGCTCCGGCGCAAGGGCGTGCCGGCCGCCGTCGTCGACCAGGCCGTCCATGAAGCCGCCCGCGCCGACCCCGACCTCGGCGCAGCGGAGGAGCGGTCCGCCCTTGCCCTCGTCGAGCGGCGCCTCCCGGCCTACCGGCGGCTCGCGCCCGAGCAGCGCGCCCGGCGGATCGCGGCGCTGCTCAGCCGCCGCGGGTTTGCGCGGTCGACGATCGTGCGCGCGTTGAGGACGATCGGAGGGGCGAAGCCGGTGGACGTCTTCGATGAAAACTGACCGCCGGGAGGACCGCGTGCGGCACGATCAACTGGTGCTGGCATTGGCCGTCCCGGAAGGCCCCATCGCGACCGCGGAGCCGCTGACCGCTCCGACCCGCGAGGCGCCGCCCGGCCCGGCGGATGCGATCCTCGAGGGGTTGACCGGGGAGCAGCTGGCGGCCGTGACGCACGGCGAGGGCCCGCTGCTGATCGTGGCGGGAGCGGGGACGGGGAAAACGGCCGTCATTACCAGGCGGATCGCCCATCTCATCACCACCCGCCGCGCCCGGCCGGAGGAGATTCTCGCGCTGACCTTCACCGATCGCGCCGCGGCCGAGATGGAGGAGCGCGTCGACCGGCTGGTTCCCTACGGCTACACGCAGGCCTGGATCAGCACGTTCCACGCCTTTGGCGACCGGGTGCTGCGGGAGAACGCGCTGCATCTGGGGCTGTCCCCGGACTTCCGGGTGTTGACCAAGCCCGAGCAGATCATCTTCGTGCGCGAGCGGCTCTTCGATCTCCCCCTCGAGTACTTCCGGCCGCTCGGCGATCCCACCCGCCACATCGATGCGCTCGTCTCCCTGTTCAGCCGGGCCAAGGACGAGGACGTCACGCCCGAGGAATACGCCGCCTACGCCGCGCGGCTCGCGGCCGCCGCTCCTCCGCCGGAGGATGCCGCGCGGTCGGAGCTGGTCCGCCAGCAGCAGGAGCTCGCGGCGGCCTACGCGGCCTACCAGCGCCTGCTTGGGCAGGAGAGCCGCGTGGATTTCGGCGATCTCATCACGATGACGCTGAAGCTGCTGCGGGAGCACCCGACCGTGCTCCAGCGGTACCGGGAGCAATTCCGGTACGTGCTCGTCGACGAGTTTCAGGATACCAACTACGCGCAGTTCGAGCTGGTCAAGCTCCTGGCCGGCGGGCGGCGGTCCCTCACCGTCGTGGCCGATGACGACCAGGCGATCTACCGGTGGCGCGGGGCGTCGTACAGCAACATCACCTACTTCACCGAAGGCTATGCGGATGCCCGGATCGTCGTGCTCACGCAGAACTACCGGTCGACGCAGTTCATCCTCGACACCGCGTACCGCCTCATCCGGCACAACGACCCCGACCGGCTCGAGGTCCGGCATGGGATCGACAAGCGTCTCCAGGCGGTCTCCGGCCCGGGCACCCTTCCGCGCCACCTCCGCTTCGACTCGCTCAGCAGCGAGGCCGACGGGGTGGCGGATCGGATCGCGCAGCGGGTGGCCGACGGCCAGTGGCGGCACGGCGAAGTGGCGATTCTGGTCCGGGCAAACCGGGACGCCGATCCGTTCCTGCGGGCGCTGACCCTGCGCGGGATCCCCTTCCGGTTCTCGGGGACCCGGGGCCTGTACGACCGGGAGGAGATCCGGCTCCTCATCGCCGCGCTGCGCTGCATCGCCGACCCGCACGACAGCCTCTCGCTCTACCTGCTCAGCACGGCCCCGTTCTACGAGGTCCCCGCGCCGGACCTGGTCCTCTGCACGAGCTACGCGAACCGCAAAAACCGCCCGCTCAGCCATGTCTACCGGCACCTCGACAAGATCGAGGAGATCCAGCCGACCCCGGATGGGCGGGCCGCGATCGCCAGGCTGGTTGACGACCTGGACGCCATGACCCAGATGGCTACGCGGTATCCGACGGGACGCGTGCTCTACGAGTATCTCGTGACCCGCACCGGGTACGTCGGCCGCCTCGCGTCCTCCGGCCGGCCCGAGGACGAGCAGAAGGTCGCCAACATCGCCAAGTTCTTCGACCTGGTCGCCCGGTTCGGCGACATCGCCCCGGTGGACCGGGTGCCCGGATTCGTGGGCTACCTCGATCTGCTGATCGACGCGGGGGACGATCCGCCGACCGCCGAGTTCGACACGGACGCCGACGCGGTGCATGTCCTGACGATCCACAAGGCCAAGGGGCTGGAGTTCCCGGTCGTCTTCATGGTCGGGCTGGTCTCGGACCGGTTTCCCTCGCGCAGCCGCGGCGAGCCCATCCCGCTCCCGGACGCGCTGATCAAGGATCTGCTGCCGAGCGGGGACTTCCACCTGCAGGAGGAGCGCCGGCTGTGCTACGTGGGGATGACGCGCGCCAAGCGGGATCTGTACCTGACGAGCGCCCGGGACTACGGCGGCGCCCGCCCGAGGAAGGTCAGCCGCTTCGTCCTCGAGGCGCTCGACCTCCCGCAGGCCGACGAAGAGACGTTCCGCGCCTCCGTCGTCCAGGCCGTGGAGCGCCACGCGCCGCCGGTCGACCTGCACCCGCAGCTCGAGCTTGTCCGCACCGACGGCCAGATCGTGCCGATTTCCTTCCGGCAGGTCGACGACTACGCGACGTGTCCGCTCAAGTACAAGTACATCCACATTCTGCGCGTCCCGGTGCTCCGGGATCACCGGGTCGTCTACGGCGCGGCGCTGCACGAGGCGGTGCAGGAATACAACCGCCGGAAGGCGCGCCACCAGCCGGTCACCGCGGACGATCTGGTCCGCCACTTCGAGCGCGTCTGGGTCAACGAAGGCTTCCTCAGCCGCGAGCACGAGGACCAGCGGCTCGAGGCCGGGCGGAACGCCCTCCGGCGCTTCTACGACTACCAGGAGTCCAGCGCCACCGTCCCGACATTCGTGGAGCGGGAGTTCCGGTTCCCCGTGGGCCCGACGATGCTCCGCGGCCGCTGGGACCGGGTGGACATCCGGGGCGGGGAGGTCGTGATCATCGACTTCAAGAGCACGGACGTCCGCGCCCAGGCGGACGCCGACCGGCGCGCCAAGGACAGCGACCAGCTGGCGATCTACACGCTGGCCTACAAAGAGGTGTTTGGCCGGCTGCCGGACCGCGTCGAGCTGCATTTTCTGGGGACCCAGGTCGTGGTCGGGCGGGCGCGCAAGACCGAGGCGGAGCTCAATCGGACCCGGGAGATGATCCTGCACGCCGCCTCCGGGATCCGAGCGCAGCAGTTCATTGCGACCCCGGATCCCTATCGGGCGTGCCCGTACTGCGCCTTCAATCAGATCTGCCCTTTCACGGCGGCCGCGGAATGAGCATCCGCCTGCTGCACACCTCGGACATCCACCTCGGGGCCACGTTCAAAGTGCTGGGGGAGCGGGGCCGGGAGCAGCATCGCCAGGTGCGGGAGACCTTTGCGCGGGTCGTCGGCCTCGCGATCGAGGAACGGGTCGACGCCGTGCTGATCGCCGGGGACCTGTTCGACTCGGTGGCGGCGGCGCGGGTGCAGGCGCCGTTCGCGGCCGAGCAGTTGGGGCGGCTGGGAGAGGCCGGGATCCCGGTGTGTCTGATCGCCGGCAACCACGACCCGCTCGGCGAGGGGAGCGCGTCCGTGTGGGCGGATATCACCGCGCGGTGCCCGCACCTCAGCGTGCTCGGTTCCGCGCTGGAGATCCGCGCGTTCCCGGAGCGGGACCTCATGGTGGTTGGCCGTTCGGTCGCAGACCGGCTTTCGGCGGAGAGTCCCCTGGCGGGGCTGCCCGTGCCCCGCCGGACGCATTTTCTTGTCGCGCTGGCCCACGGGAGCGTGCAGCGCCCCGACCTCCCGGCCCGGTTTGGGCTGATCACGCCGGAGGAGATCGCCGCGAGCGGGGTGGACTACATCGCGCTCGGCGACTGGCACTCCGCCCGGGACGTGTCGAGCGGAGGGGTGCGGGCGTGGTACAGCGGCGCCCCGGAGATGATCGGCCTGGATGAGCCGGATTCCGGGAGCGTCTGCCTGGTGACGCTCGGGGCCCCCGGAGACATCGAGGTCGTGCGCCGCCCGGTCGGCCGCCGGCGCGCCAAGCACATCACGCTGGATCTGGCCGCCTCGGGCGGCGCCGAGGGGGTCGCCCGGGCGATCCGCGCCCACACGGATTCTTCCCTCGCCCTCGTGGTGACGCTCGGCGGGCTGGTGGGGCTGGCCGACCGGGTGAACGTGGAGCGGCTCCGCGAGGATCTGGCGCCCGAGTTCTTCCGGTTGGAGATCCGGGACGACTCGCATCTCCGGCTCGACGCGGTCGATCCTGCGCTCTACCCGGAAGGCACCGTGCTCGGCCGGTTCGTCCGCGCGATGCAGGAACAGATCGCGGGCCGTGAGGGCGAGGCGCGCGGGATCGCCGAGGACGCCCTCCAGTGGGGAGTCGCGCTCTTGGAGGGCAAGGAGGTCCTCACGTGATCATCCGCCGCGTGCGCATCCGCGGGTTCCGGAAGTTTGTGGACCAGGTGCTGGAATGCGGGCCGGGGCTCAACGTCATCCGCGGGAGGAACGATGCCGGGAAATCGACGCTTCACCTGGCCTTCGCCGTGGTCTTGTTCCCGGTCAAGCCGTCCGCGGCGCTCTCCTTCGCGCAGTGGGGCGAAGAGCGGCCGGGGGAGATCACCCTGGAGTTCGACGCGGACGGGCGGAGCTACCGGCTGCACAAGGACTTCCGGTCGCGCAAAGTCCTGCTCGAGTGCGGCGAGGAACGGTTGCCCCCTGCGGGGGCTCCAGACCTGAGTGGGGCAAACCGCATCGAGAGGTTGGATGTGCCGAAGGAGGTGGAGCGCCGGATCGGCGAGGTGCTCGGGCTCACGAGCGCGAGCCTGTTCCGCGCGACCGTCCACATCGGGCAGTGGGACCTGGCCCGGGTCCAGGACGAGAAAGAGGAGATCGGGACCCGCCTGGCCCGGATTATCACGGGGGGCGACAGCGATGCCAACCGAGTGCTCGACACGCTCGACAAACACCTCCGGCGGATGGAAGTGGGGCTCCACCACCCGGCCCGGAATGCGGGCCCGCTCAAGCGTGACAGCGATCGAATCGCATTCCTCACCGCCGAGCAGCAGCGGCTGGCGGGCGAGGTGGCCGCGATCGAGCAGGCGGCGGCCCAGCGCGGCCGCCTCGCATCCCGGATCGCCGAACTGGAGCAGCAGGTCCGGGACGACGAGGCGCTGCTCGAGGCCAACCGCCGCCTGTATGCGCTGGATGGCCGCGTGGCGGAGATCGGCGCCCGGGCGGAACAGCTGAAGGCCTCCGCCGACCGGATCGAGCGCGCGGTCGGGGCGGTGGGAGCCGCGGAGGCCGATCCCGCGCTGGCCTCTTCCCCTCCGGATCCGGAGACGCTCGCGCGCCTGCAGGAAGCGGAGGTGCGCGTCCGGATGCTCACCGCTCCCGGCGCCGCCGAGGCCGGACCGGCCGCCGGGGGCGGGGGCGGCGGCTCGCCGCCGCGCGCCGCGTGGGGTGGGCTCGCGCTCGGGGCGCTCGTCTGCGGCCTCCTCGGCGCATTGCTGATGGGGATCCACCAGATCCCGTGGGGCGCCGCGGCCGTGATCGCCGCGGCGGGATTCGCGGGAGCGGCCCTCGTCCTGCGCGCCCGCGGCCATCAGGCGGCGAAGATCAGGGCCGGTCGCCTGCGGGACCGGGAAGAGCACGCGGCGGAGCGCCTCCGGCTGCTCGAGGCCGCGGCCGCGGACGTGCGCCGCCTGACCGGCGTCCTGGGCGCCACCTCGCTCGACGAGGCCAAGCGACAGTCCGTGCGCCATGGTGAGGCCGTGCGCAGGCGCGACACGGCGCGGATGGTGCTGGAAGGGATCCTCGGGGGCCGCTCCGGCGCGTCGATTGCCGAGGAGTACCAGCGCGCGCTCCTCGATCTGGAGGCGGCCCGCGCGCAGCGGGATGATCCCGACCTGGCCCTTCGCCGGCTCGATGCCGCGGCGGTCCAGCGTCTTCAGACCGAAGCGGAGAAGCGGAAGAAGGAGCTCTTTCTGGCGCAGGGGGAGCTCCAGCGGCTCGAGGGCCGGCTGAGCGGCCGATCGCCGTACGAGGAGTTGGGCCGCGTTGAAGAGGAGCTGGAGGAGACCCGGGCCCGCTGCGCCCGGGCGCAGCGGCAGGTCGAGGTCCTCAAGCTCACGCGCGAGATCCTCGGCGAAGCGTACCGCCATACGATCGTGCCGGGACGAGTGAGGCTGGAGGAACTTGCCGGCGGATACCTTCGGGCGCTCTCGGGCGGCGCCTACGACCGGCTCTCAGTCGATGAACAAACGCTGGCTCCGCGCGTGTGGGTGGGGCCTCCCAAGGACTGGGCGGAAGTGGAGAACCGGCAGATCGGCAGCGGGGGCGTCGACCAGTGTTATCTGGCGCTCCGGCTGGGTCTGGTAGATCTCCTCTGCCACGGGTGCCGTCCGCCCCTATTCCTCGACGACCCGTTTCTCGCCTACGACGAAGGCCGCGCGGCCGCCGCGATGCGTCTGCTCCGGGAGGTGGGGCGGGATCGCCAGGTCTTCCTGCTCACCTGCCGGGGGGAGTACGATCGGTACGCCGATCACCTGATCGTTCTCGGCGAGGTCCCGGCCGCCGCTCCCACGACCGAGGGGGCGCCGGCCCGCTCCGCGTAGCCGGCCGTCCCGCGTTCGGAGCCGGCGCCGGCCGTGCGCATCGCCAGGGCAAAGGCGGTCGCCGCGATCCCATAACAGAGGACGCCGCTCCAGTACGTGGCGGAGATGCCTGCGCTCATGGCCACGGCGACGGCGAGCACCGACGCACAGACCGATGTCGCGCCGTTGACGCCCCACAGCCAGGGGGTGCTGGCGTCGTCCCTGACGGCGGCGGCTTTCATGCCGAGCGGAAATGCCATCCCCATGCACAGGCCGATTGGGAAGAGGAGCAGGATGGCCACGAGGATCCGGTGGGGCGTGGGTGCCCCGCCAAATACCTGCAGCGCCCACGGGGTCAGGATGCCGAAGGCGCCGAGGGCGCCGAGGAGGAGGCCCAGCCGGAGGACGGCGGGGCGCGTCGCCCCCGAGGGGATCCTTTGGGTGGACAGGCTGCCGGCGCCGCTGCTGACGAGCAGGGCGAAGAGCACGACCGAGAGGCCGTAGGTGGGATGGCCCAGAAAGACGGTCAGGCGTTGCATCTGCGAGATCTCGACCATCATGAACCCGACCCCGATGCTCGCAAAGTAGACGAGCGAAGGCAGGGTGCCGGCCGGCGTCGTCTGCCGGCCCATCAGGATGAGCGGGCCGATGATGCACGTCAGCGTGAGCGCGATGACCAGGAGGAGCAGCGAGCCGAGGATGAACACCGCATCGGCATTGGTGTACTCTATGCCCTGCACGCGATCCCGATGGAAGGCGTCCCTGAGCCGCACAAGGTTGAAGAAGAACGGGCTGTCATCCGTCGGGGCCGCGAGATTCGCGTGGAGCGGCCCGCCGACCTGATCGGGGTTCCGCCCCGATGCCAGGGCCGCGAAGGTGGCATCGTCTGCCGTCCGTGGAGCGAGCGCCACGTCGAACCGCATCCGGCGGGCCACCTCCGTGAGCGTAGCGAGATCCCTCTCCGAGAACGGCGCCTTGCCGACCAGGATCGTCGCCGCAGCGAAGGGGATCCCCCCGAGCCTGAAGGGGGCCACCGTCTTCACAATAACGAGATGGTCCCGGGGATGCACGACGCCGAGGCGCTTCAAGGCGGCGGCCGCCAGCGCCGTTGCCCTGTACATTTCGCCGGGCCGCTTCCCGACGAACCATCGGGTGACCGTCAGTACGCCTTCGGGATTGAGTCGCCGGAGGAAGAGCTCCCAGGCTTCCACCGTGTACAGCGAGTTCTCCGCCAGCACATAGGCGCCGGCGGCGGTGGCGGCCGCCGTATCGACCAGCGACAGCTGGATGATGTCGTACCGCGTCCGGTCCCTGGCGATGTAGCTCCGGGCCTCATCGTTGACGAGGGTGACGCGCGGGTGTCGATCGAGATGGCCGGAAAACCGGCCGAACCGCCGGTTGAGGGCGTCGAGGATGCTCTTGTTGAGCTCCACCGCGACAACCGACTTCTGCCCAAAGACCAGCGCGGAAAGGATATCCCGGCCCCCGCCCGCGCCGACCACCAGGACTTTCGCGTCTCGCCGGATGTAGTGCGCGATGTTCGTGACGTCGTACTTCAGGTACCCCAGCCGCCCCAGGTTTCCGTCGAAGGCGGTGATGATGGTAAAGGCGCTGCTGTCGATCCACATGGCGAGCTGACGGATCTTGAGGCCGGGGGGCAGCGTGGTGCTCAAGCCCCAGCCTTGGACGGCCGTCGGCGATCCGGTGACCGTGACCCGCGAGAACGAATTCCACTTCTCGTAGAACGCCGGATGATCCCGACCGCCCTTCACCCAGGTCAATCGCAGCGGCGCCGACTGGTGGGTCGCCAGGATGCCGTTGGCGCCTGTGAAGAGGGCGAGGAGGACCATGGAGACCAGGGTCGCCCGCCGCAGCCCGGTGGAGCCTGTCTCGGCCGCGAAGAGGGCCGCCCCGACGGCCGCCAGGGCCGCGATGACGATCACCGCCGTGGGACCGTCGGTGGCGTCGAGCACGCCGATCAGGAGGAGGCACCCGGCCGCCGCTCCCGCCAGGTCGGCCGCATAGAGCGTGCTCACCTGCCTGGGAAATCGCGTCAACGCCAGCGAGACGCAGATCCCACTGAGGGTGAAGGGCACCGATGTCGCGAGGTAGGTCGGGATGAGCAAGCCGGTGAGCGCAAATGGGCCGCCGTGCGTCGGGATGGCCACATGCACGGCGAAGCTGGCCACGATGGCCGCCGCGAACAGCACCGCGCTCCACGCCAGCTGTCGTTTCGCGCCCTCACGGGGGAAGCGCGCGGGGAGCAGGTAGACGAGGATCGCGCCCACGGTCATCCCGAACAGGGCCACCGAGATCGCCATGAACGCGTAATGGTACCACATGGTCACGCTGAAGATCCGCGTGAGCAGGACCTCGTACATCAGGGTAGCGAGGGTGACGAGGAAGAGCCCGGCGTAGGTTCGGCCTGTTGCGGTGACGGCAGCGTCCGGCACGCATCATCCTCTCGCGGCCGGCCAAAGCGGCTCCGGCCCGCGCACACTGACTATGCCCGCAACCGTGAGGCCGCAGACCGGCGGGGCCTCAGGGGATCGCGGGGCCGGGGGCGTCCGCTCGGCTAGCGCGCGGCGTCCGAAGCGAGGATCTTGAGGTCGAGGGCGAGGTCCCTGGACTCGAAATTCCCGGGCAGGAAGACCCGCAGCCGGCCGCGGGGATCGATGACGTACACGATGGCCGTGTGGTCGACCGGAACCGGGCCGGGCGTGCCACCCCCGGTCCGGGGGGTGGCGCCCCTGGCGTCGGTCCCGACGTAGTAGTTGGCCCACACCGGCCGCAGCTCCGCGAAGGACCCCGAGAGGTAGTGCAGCTCCCGCTCCACGTGGTGAACCGCCAGGAACTCCCGGACCGCGGTGGGCGTGTCGCCCCCGGGATCCACGCTCACGGCGACGAACGCCGCCCGGCCGGCGGCGTCTCCGAGTTGGAGATACGCTTCGTGCATCCTGGTCGCGATCAGGGGGCAGATGTCGGGGCAGTGGGTGTACAGGAAGGTCAGCGCGACCGCCTTGCCGCGGAATTGCGAGAGGCGGATCGGGCGGCGATCCTGATCAAGCAGGGTGAAGTCGTAAACGGGCGCGGGCGGGGTGACGACCGCCCCCTGGAGCGTTGGAGCCGAAACGTGCATCGAGGCCGCGGCGGCCGCGATCCCGGCGGCCGCCGCGGCACCGATCGAGAGCAGGATCCAGCGGGTCCGAACGGCGGATCGAAGCGTCGTATCCTGTGCGCTGGGTTCCATCTACCGCTCCATGTTTTGAGCGATCACGTGGACACCCTGCAGTATAGCATGGGGGCCCGGCCGGCACACCCCCAGGCGCCGGCCCCGGGGCCTCTCCGGATGCCCCCGAGGGGCTTTCCTTGACCTCATTTTCCGGTCACGATAGAATGAAGCGAAGGGGATTGAACGCTCAAGTTCACATATGTCCGTCCGGTAACTTGGCACCGGCCGGGGAAAGGCTAAATCGATACGAGGAGTAGAGCAAATCGAGGCAGGAGGGTTTGGCACTCTTCGGGGAACGATAGGCGATTATAGTTAAACGGAGGGGGTGACACCCATGAACCCCGTTCTGTTCCTTGGTGCGGGCGTCATCGGGCTGGCAGCCTTCCTCCTTGGATACCTTCTGCGAAAGTTCGCCGGTGAGGCGAAGATTGGAACAGCCGAGGTCGCTGCGAAGCGCATCATCGAAGACGCCGCGGTGGCGGCGGAGCGGGAGGCGGACAATAAGAAGCGCGAAGCGCTCCTGGAGGCCAGAGACGAGGCGTTCCGGATCAAGCGGGACGCGGAACGCGAGGTTCGGGAGCAGCGCGCGGAGCAGCAGCGGCTCGAACGGCGGTTGATTCAGCGTGAGGAGACCCTGGACCGGAAGCTGGAGACAGCCGAGAAACGGGAACAGGCCCTTGCGCAGCGGGAGCAGGAGGTCACCAAGGCTAGGGAGGAGTTGGAGGGGTTATCGCAGCGCCAGCGCGGTGAGCTGGAACGCGTCGCCGGCCTGACCCTGGAGCAGGCGCGCCAGGAACTGCTCCAGAAGACCGAAATCGAGATCCGGCACGAGGCGGCGCAGATCGGCAAGAAGATCGAAGCGGAAGCTCGGGAGACCGCCGAGCGTTCAGCCAGGGAGATCGTCGCCCTGGCCATCCAGCGGTGTGCCGCCGATCATACGGCGGAAGTGACCGTGTCGGTGGTCCCCCTGCCCAACGATGAGATGAAGGGGCGGATCATCGGCCGGGAAGGCCGCAACATCCGGTCCCTCGAGAGCCTCACCGGGGTCGATCTGATCATCGACGACACCCCGGAGTCGGTCACGATCTCCTCGTTCGATCCGATTCGCCGCGAAGTCGCGAAGATGACGCTGGAGAAGCTTCTGGCCGACGGCCGGATCCACCCGGCGCGGATCGAGGAGATGGTGGAGAAGGCGCAGCGGGACATCGATACCCGGATCCGCGAGGCCGGCGAGCGGGCGGCGTTCGAGGCCGGCGTCCACGGGCTGCATCCCGAGGAGTTGAAGCTCCTGGGCCGGCTCAACTTCCGGTTCAGCTACGGGCAGAACCTGCTGCAGCATTCCATCGAGGTGGCCCTGCTGGCGGGCTTGATGGCGACGCAGCTCGGCGCCGATCCGGAACTGGCGCGCCGGGCCGGGTTGCTGCACGACATCGGGAAAGCGCTGACCCACGAGGCCGAAGGCAGCCACAGCGACATCGGCATGGACATCGCGCGGCGCTACCACGAGCCGCCGCAGGTGCTCAACGCCATCGCGTATCATCACGGGGACGCCGAGGCGACGGGGGTGGAATCGATCCTGGTGGCGGCGGCGGACGCGATCTCGGCCTCGCGCCCGGGGGCCCGCAAGGAAACCGTCGAATTGTACATGAAGCGGCTCGAGAATCTGGAGCGCATCGCCACGTCCTTCCCGGGGGTGGACAAGGCCTATGCGATTCAGGCCGGCCGCGAAATCCGGGTGCTGGTCAAGCCGCAGGAGATCGACGACACCAGCGCGATGGCCATGGCGCGCGAGATGGCCAAGAAGATCGAAGAAGAAATGCAGTATCCCGGGCAGATCAAGGTGACGGTGCTGCGGGAGACGCGCGCAATCGAGTACGCGAAATAGAACGGCGGCCCGGCATGAAGGTGCTGTTCATCGGCGACATCGTGGGCAGGCCCGGACGCCGGGCCCTGGCCCGGATGCTGCCCGGTCTGCGCCGGGAGCTGTCGGTCGACTTCACGATCGCCAACGGAGAGAATTCCGCGGGCGGGTTCGGGATCACCCGCGAGACGTTCGAGGAGATCGTGGCCGCCGGCGTCGACGTGGTGACCGGGGGCAACCACACCTGGCAGGCCCGGGAGATCTCCACCCTGCTCGACGGCGATCTGCGTCTGTTGCGGCCCGCGAACTACCCGGCGGGCGCCCCCGGACGGGGGTCGGGCGTCTTCCGCCCCTCGGGCGCGCGGGGCGGCGCGGCGGTGGGGGTGGTGAACTTGGAAGGCCGGATCTTCATGGAGCCCCTCGACTCACCCTTCCGCATCGGCTGGGAGCTGGTGGAGCGCCTCCGGCAGGAGACGCCCGTGCTCGTCATCGACATCCACGCCGAGGCGACCTCCGAGAAGACCGCCCTGGGGTGGTATCTCGATGGACGCGTTTCCGCGGTGGTGGGGACGCACACACACGTCCAGACGGCCGATGAGCGTATCCTGCCGGGCGGCACCGCGTTCATTACGGACGTCGGCATGACGGGGCCGCGGGACTCGATCATCGGGATGGGCCGCGAGGAGGTCCTCCAGCGGTTCCTCACCCAGCTGCCGGTGCGGTTCAACGTGGCCGTGGGGCCCGCGCAGTTGAACGCCGTCCTCCTCGACGTGGACGAGCGGACCGGCCACGCCCGGGCCATTCAGCGGGTCGCCCGGATGGAGGGGGCGGGGGCGGGACCGGAGGGGGAGGATTCTCCAGAACGCCCACGAAAGGAATAGCCCCCGCCATGGAGGCGGGGAATTGCCGCCCACTCCGCCGAGGAGGCACGCACCCATGAACATCCTCAAAGTCGCCGCCAAGTCGAACCCTACCGCTGTTGCGGGCGCGCTTGCGGGCGTCGTGCGGGAGAAAGGGACGGCGGAGCTCCAGGCCATCGGTGCGGCCGCGATCAACCAGGCGGTGAAGGCGATCGCCATCGCCCGCGGGTACGTCGCCCCCAGCGGACTCGACCTGGTGTGCGTTCCCGCGTTCGCCGATGTGCAGATCGACGGCGAAGATCGGACCGCGATCAAGCTGATCGTGTCCCCCAGGTAGGCACCCCCAGCCATCCGCATCGATCTTCACACCCACAGCACCGCGTCGGACGGTCTCTTATCCCCGGATCGGCTTGTGAGGGCCGCGCGCGAGCATGCCGTCTCCACCCTCGCGCTCACCGATCACGACACCACCGGGGGCGTGGACGAGGCCCTCGCAGCCGGGCGGCGGTACGGCGTCGATGTGATCCCGGGCGTGGAGATCAACACGGACGTGGGCCAGCATGAGGTCCACATCCTGGGCTACTTCATCGACCACGCCGGGGGGACGTTCCAGGCGTTCCTCGGGGAGCGGCGCGCGGCGCGCGTGCGCCGCGCGGAGGAGATGGTGCGCCGGCTTTTCTCCCTGGGGGTCCGCGTGGAATGGTCGCGGATCCGCGAGATTGCCTCGGGAGCGGCGGTGGGGCGTCCACACATTGCCCGCGCGCTGGTTGAGGCGGGGCGGGTCGCGTCGGTCCAGGAGGCCTTTGAGCGGTTTCTCGGCCGGAACGGTCCGGCGTATGTGCCCCGGGCCCCGCTGGCCCCCGAGGACGCCGTCGAGGTGATCGCCGGCGCGGGCGGGGTGCCGGTGCTCGCGCATCCCGGGTGGTCGTCCAGCGGCCCGGTGCTTCGGCGGGTGCCGCGGCTCGTCGCGCGGGGCCTTGCCGGGATCGAGGCGTACTACCCGGACCACACCCCCGAGATGGTCGAAGCGTATCTCACGATTGCGGGCCGGTACCGGCTGGTCGCCACCGGGGGGACGGATTACCACGGCGGCGCCCGCACAGGCCACGCCTAGTTGGGGAGCATCCCGATGCCGGCGGGGGTCGTCCCGGCCCTGCGGGCGCGATGGTCGTCGATGCGCGCCCTCCCGGCCGGGGATGCGCGCCCGTCGTAGGGCGTTATCATAGTGGAGGGTGGCCATGCAGTGTGCGAAGTGCGGGGTTGAGAACGCCGCGGGAAGGATCATCTGCCGGGTCTGCGGCGCCCGGCTCAGGCCGGCCGCGGCAGGCGGTCCGCCTGCCGCGGCGGGGACGCGCGACAGCGACGAGGAGCTCCGGCGGCGGCTCTCTTACGATCTGCTGCGCATCGTCTGGGTGGTCGCGGTGATGATCGTCGTCGGACTGGGTCTGGGCGTCCTCCTGAAGTAGAGCCGCGGGCGAAACGGGGAGGGGGATGGGCACGGTACCGCTCCGGCAGCTACCCTCGGTGGAGCGCCTTCTCCAGCGGCTCGAGGCGGACGGGGCGCTCGCCGCGTATCCACGGGCGCTTGTGGTCGCCTGCACCCGGGAGGTGGTGGAAGACGCCCGGGTGAGGCTGCTCGAAGGGCGCGCGGCGGAAGGCGGGGTCGGGGTGGAGGCGCTCGTCGCCGGTGTGCAGGCCCTGCTGACGCGGCGGGCCGCCCAAAGTCTGGCGCCCGCGATCAACGCCACCGGCATTGTCCTGCACACGAACCTCGGACGCGCGCCGCTCTGCGCCGCCGCCCGCGAGGCGGTTGCCGCCGCCTCGGGATACGCGGTGCTCGAGACCGATCCGGATACGGGCAACCGGACGTCGCGCCAGCGCCACGTCGCCGCCCTGCTGCGCGAACTGACGGGGGCGGAGGCCGCGATCGCGGTCAACAACAACGCCGCGGCCGTCCTGCTGTCGCTCACCGCCCTGGCGCGCGGGCGAGCGGTGATCGTCTCCCGCGGCGAACTGGTCGAGATCGGCGGGAGCTTCCGCATCCCCGATATCATGGCCGCGAGCGGGTCCCGCCTGGTCGAGGTGGGGACGACCAACAAGACCTACCTGCGTGATTACGAAGCGGCGCTCACCCCGGACACCGCCCTGCTCGTCAAGGTTCACCGGAGCAATTTCGCGCTCCGGGGGTTTGTGCACGAGGTGGCCCCCGGCGAGCTCGCCGCGCTGGGACAGCGCGCGGGGGTCCCCGTGCTGTTCGATATGGGGAGCGGCGCCCTCGTCGACCTGGCTGCGCGGGGCCTGCCCTCGGAGCCGACGGCCCGGGCGGCCGTCGCCGCCGGCGTCGACGCGGTGACGTTCAGCGGGGACAAGCTGCTCGGCGGCCCCCAGGCGGGGTTGGTCGTCGGGCGGGAGGCGATCGTCGGCCGCATTCGTTCGCACCCGATGGCCCGGGCGGTGCGGATCGACAAACTGGATCTTGCCGCCCTCGAAGCGACCTTGCGGGTCTACCGCGACCCCGATCGCGCCTGGGAAGCGATCCCCGTGCTGTCGATGTTGAGCGCCGATCCTCGCTCGCTCGAGCGCGCCGCCCACGACCTGGCCGCCGGGCTCCGGAGGCAGTTGCCGACCACCGCGGTGGTGGAGGTCCGCCCGACCATCGCCGAGGCCGGAGGAGGGGCGCTGCCGGGGGTCGAGCTGCCGTCGTGGGGGGTGGCTGTCCATCCCGCGGACGCTCCGGTGGAGACCTGGGAGCGGCGCCTGCGCGCCGCACGGCCTCCGGTGTTCTGCCGGATTGCCGATGACCGGCTGATCTTCGATCTCCGGACGCTGGGGGCGAGCGATTGGCCCGCTCTGGAGGCTGCGTTGAAGGCGGCCGCCTCCAGCGCAGGCCCGTGAGCGCGGCGAGATCTCCCCGCCCAGGCGCCCCGGCCGTCCTCGGGTACGCCGTCGTCGGAACCGCCGGCCACATCGACCACGGGAAGAGCGCCCTCGTCCGAGCGCTCACGGGGGTCGACCCGGACCGGCTGGAGGAGGAGAGGCGGCGGGGGATGACGCTCGACCTCGGGTTCGCCCACTTCGATCTGCCGAGCGGCCGGCGGGTCGGCCTCGTGGACGTGCCGGGTCACGAGCGCCTCATCAGAAACATGCTCGCCGGCGCCACCGGGATCGATCTGGTGCTGCTGGTGGTCGCCGCGGACGAAGGCGTGATGCCGCAGACCCGCGAGCATCTGGACATCCTCCGGTTCCTCCAGCTGCGCCGGGGGATCGTCGTTCTGAACAAGATCGATCTGGTCACCGATCAGGACTGGCTTGCGCTCGTCACGGACGATATCCGCGCGGCGACCGCGGGGTCCTTTCTGGATGGGGCGCCGATCCTCCCCGTCTCCGCCCGCCGGGGCGACGGGATCCCGGCCCTGGTCGCCGCTCTCGACGCCGCGCTGCGGGATGCGGCGGCCCGTCCGGTTGACGCGCCGGCCCGCCTGCCCATCGATCGCAGCTTCACGATGGCCGGGTTCGGCACGGTCGTGACCGGAACGCTCTGGACGGGACGGATTCGAACGGGCGACGTGCTCGAACTGCTGCCGGCCGCGCGGGAGGTGCGGGTCCGGCAGGTGCAGAGCCACGGGGTGCCGGTCGACACGGCGGAGGCGGGCCAGCGCGTCGCCCTCAACATCGTCGGCGCGGCCAAAGACGAGGTCGACCGCGGCGACTGGCTGGCGTCCCCGGCCAGCTTTGAGCCGACCACCCTGCTCGACGTCCGCGTCCGCCTGCTGGAGACCGCACCCGCGCTCGCGCACCATGCGCGAATCCGTCTGTACATTGGAGCCGACGAGATCATCGGGCGCATCCGGTTCCTGGATCGGCCGCGCCTCGGCCCCGGCGAAACGGCGGTCGCGCAGCTGAGGCTGGAGCGGCCGGCCATCGCGGCCCGCGGCGACGCTTTCGTCCTCAGGCGCTACTCGCCGATGACCACGGTTGGCGGCGGCGAGGTGATCGCGCCCCACGCGCCGCTTCGCCGCCGGGGTGGGGCCGCGGCGCAGGCGGTGGCGTCCGAAGAAGGGTCGGGGGTCGAGGGTCAGCTCGAGGCGGCGCTTGCGGCCTCCGGGCGGGGCGGCTCGACGGTCGATCTGCTCGCCAGGGAGGCGGGCGTGACCCCGGAGCGCGCCGTCGAGCAGGTCCGGGTCTGGGTGGCCGCCCGGCAGGCCATCGACCTGCGGGGGCGGGTGTTCTCGGCGACCGCCGCGCAGACGATTCAGGACGACGTGCTTCGCACCCTCGGGGCATACCATTCAGGGGCGCCGTGGCGGCGGGGGATGCCGCGGGACGACCTGAAGAGCCGCGTGTTTGGGGCCGGAGACGACCGGCTCTACGGGTACGCGCTCGATGACCTGGTGGCCGGCTCGCGGGTCGTCGTCGAGGAGGGGCTGGCGCGCCTGTCCACGTTCCATGCCGCCCACACCCCCGCGGAGATCGCCGCCCGGGGCGCGATCGAGGAGGCGTTCCGGCGCGGTCGGTTCGCGCCGCCGGGCCGGGAAGAGGCCCTGGGCGCCGCCGGCGACCGCAGGGCGGCGGAGTGCATGCTGCAGGCGCTGCTCGACGACGGCCGTCTCATCGCCGTGGGGGAGGAGATCATCTTCCACCGCGAGGCGCTCGAGGAGATCGAATCGCGCGTGCGCGCGCATATCGCCGAACATGGGGAGATCACGGTCGCCGCGCTGCGGGACCAGCTGGGCAGCAGCCGCAAGTTCACGCTGACCGTCCTGGAGTACTTCGATACCCGGCATCTCACCCGCCGGGTCGGAGACAAGCGCGTCCTGGCAAGACCCGCGCCCCGGGCGTAGCGGCGACGCGGGCGCGCGGGCCGCACGTCCGGCCGCCGCCGGCTAGGGCCCCTTCCGCGCCTGCAGGTGGGGAGCGCCGCAGGCCCCCTCGGGCAGGGGCCACGTTTCCTGGATGGCCGC
>DATHLI010000155.1:0-15283 GCA_035488355.1 bacterium
GAGCCCGACTACGGCCGGTGGCCGTCGGAGCAGTGAACACTAACGCTTAATAACAGCAGAAAGAATATGTCCGAGGGTGCCGTTCAGACACAATCGTCCTGTATATTACAGTCATCTTTCGGCAAGTGTCAAGGATTTTCCAAAAGAATTTAAGGTGAATCCCCCCCAAACTGGTGTTTACCTGCAGCGCGTTCGGGATTGCGGGGACAAGCGCGGGCCGGCTTCGGATTTCTGTGCCAGATAGGTTTCCGCGATGACGACCGCGGCGTAATCATCGTAAGGCTCGGGAGGCACCTGGAAACTGAGGGGCAGGAGCCTCCGCCAGCCCCGCGGCGGATGATCGCGGAAGTACCGGCGGCGGGCCAGAAGCGTGGTGCCGCGCTCCCTCACAGACATCACCGGCACAGGGAGCCCGGACAGCCTCTTGAGCACGTGTTTGGCCCCGGTCTGATCTCCCACCAGTACAACATCCACACCGTGGTCGGCTGCCCACCGGCGGACCAGCCCCTCCAACTCGGGAAGCGGGACTACCTGCCGCGCCACCACGCCTCCTGGGCCGCAGACGGCCACCCCGCATTTCTCCCTGCCGGGATCGACCGCCAGCACCTTCACCGGAAGGTCAGCACGACGGGGCCGATGGTGTAGGTGTCGGCGAGGGCCACGACCCGAACGTCGACGGCGCCGCGCTGGCCCGTGACGCGGTCGAGCGTTGCCAGGAGCACCGCGGGGTCCAGCCGGACATCCGGCGGGCCTGTCGCCAGGGCGAACGGTGGGGAGATGACCCCGCGGGTCTTGGCCGCGGCGGCGACTCGAGCCGTGAGCTCGAGGAGCCCGGCCTCGACCTGCTGGCGGGGTGCCGCGCCGTCGAGCCGCCGCACCGCGATTGTCTCGCCCTCGCTGAAGACCAGGCGGTTCGGAAACCCGATGACGGTCGCCTCCAGCGGCTGCCCCCGAACGGTGTTCTGGGTCGCGATCATCCGCACGACCATCGAGGTGTGACGCTCGACGATGTCCTGGGCGACATCGGTGATCGCCAGCCCCGGCGGGGACATCCGCACGGCCTCGCCGTCCGGGCCGGGCGCCGCGCCGCGCTGCCGCGCCGACTGCGCCGACAGGTCGAAGAACGCCTGGACCCGGTTGTTGACGATGGCGGGCGGTTCGGCGCCGTCGATGACGGTGCGCAGGACCTCCTGATCGCGCAGGTAGATGATGTCGCTGACCTGAAGCGCGCGGAGCTGGGCCTCCTGCTGGGTGATCTGCTGGCGGATCTCCTGCAGGTGGAACAGCGCCTGCCGGGCATCGTTGCTGACCAGGAGCACGACCGCCAGCGTGACGACGGCGATCAGCATCCCCGTGACCACCGTGATGATCTGCGCGGTGTACCGCGGGCGGAGCCCCAGCACCGCCAGCCGGCGGCGCCCGATGCTCCGGCCCACGACGTTGCCGATGAACGCGACGAGCCCGCTCACCAGGATGAGGACGGGAATGAGGATGAACGCCGCGTTCACCGCGCCACCGCCGGCATGCCGCCGCCGGGTTTGCCGCCCGACTGCGCCGGCCGGACCGCCGCGTTCACCGGGCCGCCCGGATGAGCAGCACCACCCCCAGCACGCCGATGACCGCGTTGGGGAGCCATGCCCCCAGCACCGGCGCGATCACTCGCCCTTCGGAGGCGAGCTGCGCCGGGATGGCGATGGCGTAGTAGGCGAACAGGACCAGGATGCTGAGGCCCATGCCGATGCTGGGCCCCGATCGGTGCGGACGGAGGCTGAGCGGGATCGCCACCAGCGCGAAGACGACGCAGCTGGCCATGGCGGCGATCCTGTTGTGAAACTCCACCGCGGAGGCCCGAGGGTCCTCTCCCCGGCGCCGGGCCGCGGCGATCTCCGCGGACAGCTCCCTGAGGCTCATGTCCGACTGCTGTTTGGGCGGAGCGGTGAGGTCCTGAGGGGTGCGCGGCACGTTGAGGTCCATCGCCCCGAACTTGGTCGTGACCACGCTCGGGCCGAAGACGTAAATCGTGCCGTCGTGGAACGTCCAGGCCCCGCCCTCCCGGTACGTCGCCTCGCGCGCGCGGACGAGGCGGATCTCCTGGCCCCGGACCAGATAGACGACCGTGACGCCCTCAAGGGTCTGCGTCTGCGGGTTGTAGCGCTGGGCATGGTACAGCGCGCTTCCCTCGGGGCTCGGCCCCTGGAAGAAGATATTCTGGACAGGCTGCAGCGCGGCCGCTCTGGCGGCGAAGTCGCTGAAGACCTTCTGATACCGGTCATTGGCGACCTTCACGACCCCCTCGGAGAACACGAAGGTGCCGACCGCGGCGGCGCACCCCAGGGCCACGACGGTCGCCGCAATGCGGTAGAGGCTCATGCCGCAGACCCGCAGCGCCGCGATCTCGTGATTGTCGGTCAGCCGCCCGATCCCGAGCACGGTCGCCAGCAGCACCCCCATCGGAGCGCAGAAGGCCACCAGGTAGGGCACCTTGTAGACGAACAATTCCAGCGCCGTCCCGAAGGGCAGACCCTGGTTAATGGCGAGGCGCGCGAGGTAGAACACGTGGTTCATCACCAGCAGGGTGGTGAAGAATCCCAGCCCGAACCCGAAGGACAGGCCGATCTCCGTCGACAGGAGCCGGTCGAGCAGGGAGAGGGCCGGGACCGGCACCCGCCGCCGTTGTGCCCAGGAGACCGTCACAGGCGGAACCCCTCGCCGAGGTAGAGGCGGCGCGCTTCGGCGCTCTGGAGGAGCTCTTTCGGCCCGCCGCTCAATAGAATGCGGCCCTCGTGGATGATCTCCACGCGGTCGGTGATCGCCAGTGTGTCCCGCACATTGTGGTCGGTGATGACGACGCCCAGGCCGCGCTCCCGGAGGTAGCGGACCGTCTGCTGAAGTTCCTGCACCGACCGCGGGTCGATCCCCGTGAACGGCTCATCGAGCAGCAGGAACGCCGGCTCCAGCGCGAGGGCCCGGGCGATCTCGACGCGCCGGCGCTCCCCGCCCGAGAGCGTCCAGGCCGGCTGGCGGCGCACGACGGCGAGTTTGAATTCCTCCAGCAGCCGGTCGGTGCGCTGGCGCCGGACGTCGAGCGGCAGCTTCGCCTGCTCCAGCACCAGCAGGATGTTCTCCTCGACGGTGAGGCGGCGAAAGACCGACGGTTCCTGAGCCAGGTAGCCCAGGCCGGCCCGGACTCGGACATCCACCGGCTCGTCGGTCACGCGGGTGGACCCGATCCACACGTCGCCGCCGTCCGGCCGCACCAGCCCGACGATCATGTAAAAGGTGGTCGTCTTCCCGGCGCCGTTGTGCCCCAAGAGGCCGACGATCTCGCGGGCGGCCACCTCGAGCGAGACGTCGTTGACCACCTTCCGCGTTCCGTACTGCTTCACGAGCCCAACGGCGCGCAGCACCCCGCGCTGCGGCGCCATCCGAACGATGCGGCTCACGGGGCAGGCTCCGGTGGGGACGCCGCCGCGCCGGAGATGATCTTCGCGGGATGCCCTTCGGCGATGGTGGTGTGCTCGGCGAGCAGGATGGTCGCCCGCTCGGCCTCGAGCCGCGCGCGGCCCCGGTACAGGATGACGTGGCCGTCGAGCACGACGGTCTGCGCGCGTTGCGAGAGCGTTGCGTGGTCGGCCACTCCCCGCATGTCCTCTCCTTCCAGCATCACGTGGTCGCGCGCTTCCGCCTCGTCCCGGTCCAGATCCGCCACGAGATGGTCCGCCTGGAGCCTGTCGGGCCCCTGCGCCAGCACGGCATGACCATCGGCGGTGCCCTGCCGGGTCTTCCGATCGTAGACGATCCTGTCGGCGCGGAGCTGCTGGTTTCCCCGGAGGACGGCGACCTGCCCGGTCGCCACGACCTGCCCCGCGTCCGGCCGGTCGTCGGCCTCCACGGTCTCGGCGGAGAAGGTCGCCCACCGCCCGTCCTGGGCCGCGTCCCCGCCCGGAGAGGCCTCTCCCTGGGCGGCGGCATCACCCCGGCCCGCGGCATCCCCTTGGGCGGCGGCCTCGCTGAGAAAACGGCCTCGCACGGACCCCGACGCCATCACGTGCCGGGTCGGCAGCATGGCCACGATCCGATCGGCCTCGACCTCGAAGGAGGGCGTCGAGATCGTCCCGCCTCTCGGCACCTCGATCTGGTGCGCCCCGGCGTGGTAGAGGATCTCCGGGGCCTCGATCCGGACCGTCCCGCGGACGATCACGACCCGCGCGCCGCGGAACACCCACTCCTGGGTGGCGTCCTCGTATTCAATCGTGGAGGCCCCGCTGACATCGATCGGGGGCGGCGCCGGAGACCGTGGGCCCGCGGCGGGAGCCGCAAGCGCTCCGGCATCCCGCAGGCAGGCGAGCCCGACCACGATAAGCGCGGCCCCGATGCCCTTCAGCCGGGACGATCCGGTCGGCATTCCGTGTGATTACCGCGCGACGGCGTGGACGTCGCCGAAGAACTGGGTCTGGCCCAGCGTGGTGTTGCTCACCATCCGATCGGCGTACATGACCACCCGCTCTTCCACGACCCGAATGTGCCCGTACCCGGTGATCGTGCCCGACCCGGGCGTCCAGTGCAGCCGGTCGGCGAAAAGCTGGCGTCCGCTGCTGCTGGTGCCGTGAACGTTGCCGGTGATGTCGATCTCCCGGGTGCGCGTATTATATGTACCCCGTTCGCCGGTCACGAGGATCTGCCCGCCGGTCTGGAAGAAGGTCGCGTGCACACGCTTGAGGAGGACCGTCTGTTTGTCCTGCGCGAGCGTGACATCGGCGGCGACGACCCGCCACAGCGGATGTCCGGCCTCGTCGGCGCCCACAAGATCGCCCTGGCTGATCCGGGCGGCCGGGGGCTCGACCAGGCGCTCCGGGCTCTCGGCCGTCCGCGCAGGATCCTCGCCTGATCCCGCGCCGGGCGACGGGCGCGGGAGGCCGGGGACGGCGCTCGCTGCGGGCTCCGGCGACGCCGCCCGCGGCCCGCCGTGCGGCAGCATCGTCCAGACCAGGACCGCGACCAGCGCGCCGGGGATCCCCCAGAAGAGAAACCGGCGCACCGCGGCCCACGCCGCGACAATGTTCATCTGCCTATCGTAACGTGGCCGGCGGGCGGCTGTCCAGGGCGCGGAGCGTCTCTGCCGCGGCCCGCTCGACCGCGCCCGGCGGCCCCAGACGCTGCCTCACGTCCCCAAGATCACCGCGCATCCGCGCCAGGGCGGCCGGATCCGACAGGAGCCGCTCCACCTCTGCCCGGATGCGGGGGCCGGTGACCGCATCTTGGAGAAGCTCCGGGACGATCCGGCGGCCCATCACGATGTTGGGCACGGTGAACCCCAGCCGGTCGAACTCCGGGGTGACGACCCACCGGCGGCCGATCCAGTACGTGAGACGGGAGAGCCGGACCACCGCGACCATCGGCACGCCGATGCACGCCGCCTCCACCGGGGCGGTCCCGGCCGCGACGACGATGATGTCCGCGGCCCGCATGACCTCCAGGGCGCGCCCGGCCACCGTGCGGACCGGCGCCCGCGTCTCCGCGACGCCGCGCCGGATCTCCCGCTCGAGGAACGGCGAGGCAACCGGCAGGAGGCACTGGACCCCGCGGTGCTCCCCCAGCGCGCGCGCCGCCTCCAGCATGGGGGGGAGGTGGGCTCGGATTTCCTGCGCGCGGCTTCCGGGAAGCAGGCCGACCACCGGGCCGGACCCCACGCCCCACTCCGCCCGCAGCGACTCCCGGGACGTTGTGACCGCCGCCGCGGCGTCCACGGCGGGATGCCCGATGAACACGACATCGGCGCCCGCGCGCCGGTAGGTCTCCGCCTCGAACGGGAAGACCGCCAAGAGGCGGATCGCCGCCCGCGCCATCCGCGCCGCCGACCGCCCGCGCCGCGCGTGAGTCTGCGGCGGGAAGAAGTACACCATCGGCACGCGCCCGCTGAAGTGGCGGACCAGCTCGCGGTTCACCCCGGGGAAATCCACCAGCACGAGCAGATCCGGCCCCATCCGCTCGATCAACCGGACGAGACGCCAGAACCGCACGGCAAACACCGGCAGACGGACGTAGGCTTCGAGGTAGCCGATCACGCCCCACCGCAGGCTCTCGATCAGCACGTCGACGCCGGCGGCTGCCATCTCGGGCCCCCCAACGCCCGAGAGCGCCAGGTCGGGCCGGCGCCGCCTGAGGGCCGCGGCAAGCAGGGCCCCCTGGTGATCGCCGGACACCTCGCCCGCGACGATCAGGGCGCGGGGTGGGGCGCCGCCCCGGGCCATCAGCCGGACAATGTCCCGGACAAGCTCCTAGAGATCCGCCGGGGCGCGGCTGGGCTCATGCGGTGGGGCTCGCCGCGGCCACGACCGCGATGCCGGCCTCCGCCGCCGCGGCGGCGGATTGGTCACGATCGAGGAGAATCGTCCGGCCCGCCTCGACGGCCAGCGCCGTCCCGCGGGCCTCCACGAGCGCGCGCACGGTCTCGGGACCCACGACGGGGAGGTCGTACCGGGGATCCTGCTGCGGACGGCTGACCTTCACCACGACGACGCCCGCCGCGAGGGCGCCGGCGCGCCGGATCATCGCATCGGTCCCTTCGGCGGCCTCGACGGCCACCACGGCGCCGTTGCGCACCGCCACCGCCTGGCCGATGTCCAGCGCCGCGATCCTGGCGGCGATCGCGAGGCCCACCCGGATGTCCTTGGCCTCCGCCGCAGACGGCGCGCGCCCGCCCAGATTCCCGGGCTGCGGGACGAGGTGCGCGAGATACCGGATCTGGCTCCCCACCTCGAACCCGGACTGCTCGAGCACGGCGAGGAAGGCGTTCATGATGCTGGTGTCGCGGTGATCCCGGGCCGCTCGGGCCACGGACCGCCCGGCGGCGTCGAGCTGCGCCGCATCGATGGCGGGGAGCTTGTCGACTTTCCCGGCCAGGAGGACCTCCCGCACCCCATGGCGCCGGAATGCCTCGACGATCCCGCCGAGATCCCCCAGGGCGATCGCGTAATAGGCGTCCGCGATCTGTGCCAGGTGCGGGTCTCCATCAAAGATATCGGCGCAGACGACCTGCCGGCCCCGCCGGCGGGCTTCCTCGACCAGCGCGACCGGGAGCGCTCCCCGCCCGGCGATCAGGCCGATCGGACCGTCCTGCGCGGTCACCGGCCGATCCCCATGCCGCGGGCCTGGCTGGCGCGGATGAACTCCACGAGGTGCCGCACTTCGGGGCACTCCCCCAGTTCTTGTTCGATTCGCTCCAGGGCATGGGAGACGTCGAGCTGGGACCGGATGAGCAGCCGGTGGGCGCGCCGCAGCGTCTGGATCGTTTCGGGGGACACCCCCGCGCGCTGCAGGCCGACGCGGTTGATCGTCACCACCCGAAGCGGATCGCCCTCGACCAGCATGTACGGCGGCACGTCCTTGAGGATGCGCGTCATGCCGGTGACCATCGCCATCGTGCCGATGCGGGCGAACTGGATCACCCCGGCCATCCCGCTGAAGACGACGCGGTCCTCGACGACGACGTGCCCCGACAACTGGGTGGAGTTGGTGATGATCACGCTGCGCCCGATCTGGCAGTTGTGGCCCGCGTGCGAGTACGCCAGCATGTACGTGTCGTCCCCGACCACCGTCTCGGCGTCCTCCCCGGTGGCCCGGCTGACGCTCACGTACTCGCGGAACGTCACCCGGTCGCCGATCCGGAGGAAACTGCGTTCCCCCTTGAAGTGCCGGTCTTGCGGAGGTCCTCCGAGCACGGCCCCGGGGTGGACCTGACAGTCCCGCCCCAGCGTGGTCCACTCCCGGATCACCGCGTGCGGCCCGATCCAGGAGCCGGCCCCGATCGTCGTGTGGTTCTCGATCACGGCGTAGGGGTCGACCCGCACCCCCGGGCCGAGCTGGGCCCCCGGGTCCACGTACGCCGCCGGGTGGACGCGCGGCCCGGCGGGAGCGGCCTCCCTGTCGGTCCTGGCGCGCGATGGAGCCCGCTCAGACCGGGTCATGCTCTGCCTCCTCCAAATTGACGATCCGCCCCGCGATCACCCCCTGGTGCATCTCCTCGAGGCTCACCATCGAGTAGGTGAAGGCGCCCTCCGCAACAACCTCTCCGTCGACGCGCCCCGTCCCCCGCATCTTCCCCACGCGGTCCCGGACGCGCATCACGACGACTTCGGTGATCAGCTGATCCCCCGGCCTCACCGGCCGGCGAAACCGGCACCGGTCGATCGCCGCAAAATAGGCGAGCTTCCGTTCCGCGCCGGGAAGGAGCGACGCCAGCACCCCGCCGACCTGCACCATCGCCTCGATGATCATGACCCCCGGCATCACCGGATGGCCGGGGAAGTGGCCGGCAAAGTAGGGCTCGTTGCCCGAGACGTTCTTGAGCCCCACGATCCGCCGGCCCGGCTCGAACTCGAGGATGCGGTCCACGAGCAGCATGGGGTAGCGGTGGGGTATGTGGCTCATGATCTCCACGATGTCCATCCGGACTGGGTGGCGGTCGACCACGCTCATCCCTCCTGTTGGCTCAGCGCCTTCGCCAGGGCGACATGCAGGCTGTGGCCGGCGCGGATCGCGATGACGTAGCCCCGTACCTCCCGGCCCAGCAGGGCCAGATCCCCCAGCAGGTCGAGCACCTTGTGCCGCGCCGGCTCGTTGGGGAAGCGCGGCGGATTCCGAAACCCCGCGTCCCGGATCACCAGGGTATTCTCCAGCGACGCGCCGAGGGCCATGCCCCGCCGGCGGAGCGCGTCCGCGTCCCGTTCGTATCCCCACGTTCGCGCTGGAGCGATGACCTCCTCGTAGGGGTCGCGGGCCGGATCGTACGTCGCGGCCTGGTCTTGCGACCAGGGGGCGTCGAAGCTCACCAGATAGGCCGCGCCAAACCGCGGGGCCGGGAGGGCCACCGCGAAGGCGCCGCCCTCGCCCACCCAGACCGGCCGGCGGACGGAGAGCACCGGCCGCGGCGCCTCCTGGGGGCGGCGCCCCGCCTCGCGGAGCGCGCGGACGATCGGCAGGGCGCTCCCGTCCATCCCGGGGACCTCGCTGCCGTCGAGTTCCACGTCCAGGTTGTCGATCCCGAGCGCCCACGCTGCGGAGAGCAGGTGCTCCACGGTCTGCACGCCCTCCTCGCCGCCGAGCGTGACGCGCCCGGCGGTGCCGGTCACGGCGTCCAGCGTCGCCGGGATCGGCCCCCCGCCCCCGGTGCGGCGGAACACGATGCCGGTGTTGGGGGGCGCCGGGCGGAGCGTCATCTGCCGGTGCTGGCCGGTGTGGAGACCAACCCCCGCCAGCCGCGCCTCCGCGGCGATCGTCCCCTGCCGCGCCGGTTCCACCGCCGCGCGCTACCCGCCCTCGAGGCGCCGGAGGCGGCGGGTGAGCTCCCGGAGCCCGCGCACCAGCTCGGGAAGGCGCCGGTAGGCCGCCTCGGCCCGCCGCTGCGACTTGGCGGGCCACGCGGGGTGGCCCGCCACGACATCGCCGGGCGCCACATCCTGGGACACGCCCGTATCCGCGTGGACGATCGCGTCGTCCCCGATCACGGCGTGATCCCTGATCCCGACCCACCCGCCGATCAGCACACGGTTGCCGATCCGCGCGCTCCCCGCCACGAACACCGCCGCGGCGATGGCGACGTCCTCGCCGATCTGGACGTTGTGCGCGATGTGGACGAGGTTGTCGAGCTTGGTGCCCCGGCCGATCCGCGTCACCCCAAGCATCGCCCGGTCCACCGTCGCGTTGGCCCCGATCTCGACGTCGTCCTCGAGGACGACCCGCCCGATCTGGGGGATGTGGATGTGGCGGCGCTCGGCATCCTGCGCGTACCCGAACCCGTCGCTGCCGATCACGGCGCCGCTCTGCACAACGACGCGCGCGCCGAGGCGGCAGCCGCGGCGGACCGTCACCTGCGCATGGAGGATGCTGTCCGGGCCGATCTGGACGTCGTCCTCGATGACCGCGTGGGCGTGCACCTGCACGCGCTCCCCCAGCGTCACGTCGTTCCCCACGACCACGCACGGGCCGAGCGAACTCTCCGCCCCCACCGTGACCCGGGCCCCGAGCACGCAGGTGGGGTGGATGCCGGCCGGCGGGGCGGTCCGCGGCGCCAGCGCCCGCAGAGCCAGGGCCAGCGCCAGCCGGACGCTCGCCACGCGGATCGCCGGCAGGCGCGTGGGCGGAGCATCGTGGGGCAGGATCACGGCGGCGCCCGCGGCCTCGATCTGGCGCAGGCGGCGCGGATCGGTGACCACCACGATCGTCCCGGGGCGGGCGTCCTCGGGGGGCGCCACCTGGTGCACCTCCAGGCCGGGATCCCCGGCGAGCTCCCCACCGACGCGCTGGGCCAGCGCATCCAATCGCATGTGCGCAATGCGCCTACTTCAGCCGGTCGATGACCCGCTGCGTGATGTCCCGGCCGCCGGCCCAGATCGGCGCCTTCACCAGGACGATCCGGAGGTGGTCCTCCCGGGCGATCTCCCCGGCGGCCTGGCTCAACTGCTGCGTCAGCTGCGCTTCGAAGTCGCGCTTCAGCTGCCCGAGCTCGGTCAGGTACCGGGCGCGCCGGGCGTTCAGCTCGGCTTTGCCGACCTGCGGGGCGATGGCGGCGAGATCGGCGACCATCTGCTTTTCGCGATCATCCAGCTGCTTCTGGAACTGCAGCGCCTTGACGCTCTCGTTCAACACCCGCTGGGTGTCCACGATGCCGACGGTGGACCCGGTGCACTGCCCGGGCATGAACGCCACCCCGACCGAGAGCAACCCGACCAGAAGTTTCGTCATGCCGGCCTCCCCCTTATCGCCTGATGCGGGCGATGAGCTCGTCGGTGGCGTCGAACGCGCCCGGCGCGGAGATCGCCTGGGTGAGCACGACGTCCCACTTGCGCTCCTGGGCCAGCCCCGCCGCCTCGACGCGCGCGGCGGCGAGGATCAGCGCGTAGAGCCGCGCCCGGTCACGCTGGGCCGTCAGGAGCTGATCCTCGAGCGCGCGGATCCGTTCGGTCTCGGCCCGCGCCTGCGCCTGAGCCTGCGCCACCGCCTGGGACTGGGCCTGCCGCGCGGCGTTGACGATGGCCTCCTGCTGCCCCCGGAGGCGCCGGTTGAATTCCGCCTGCGTGGCCTCGAGCTGCGCGCGGACGCGGGCGGTGATCTCCGCGGCCCGGGCATCCACCAGGCGCTGCCCGTCCTTGTTGAATTGCGCCGAGAGCGCCGCGAGCTCGTGGTTGGACTGCTGGATCTGCGCCTTCTGGAACTCCTGCAGCGCCTCCTGGTTCGCCTTCTCGCGCGCGGCGATCTTCTCGTCCCGCTCCTTCGTCAGCGCCCGCAGCTGTTCGTTCAGCTTCTCCGCATCTCCCCGGGCCGACGGCTGCACGTTTTCCTGCTTCAACTTGAGGTTGAGGATCGGCAACCGGTACTCCGCCAGCAGCTGCTGCTGGTACTGCTGGCCGTCCTTGTCGAGCGCGTCGCGCTTCTCCTGGATCGCCTTGGTCATCTGCGCCTCCAGCGCCGCGCGCTTCGCGACGAGCTGCTGCTGCTGATCCGCGCGCACCTGCGCGGCGTAGGCATCCAGCTCCGTCCGCGCCGCGGCCCGCACCACCTCGACCTCGTGCTGAAACTCCGGCCGCATCCGCTCCACGGCGGCCTTCATCCCCGGGGTCAGATCCACCCGGGGGATCTCGATGCGCACGGCGGAGAGGCGGGGATCCGACGCCAGGGCGAGCTTGGCCTGGAGCACGCTGATCTGGCGGTCGAGGGCCGCGACTTCCGGCCACCGGGGGTGGACCCGGGCCACCCGGGTGAGGTCCACCACGGCGATCCGCAGGGCGTTGGCCGCGCGCGCCTCAGGAGGAAACCCGGGGGCCGGCTTCGCCGTCATCGCCCGCCCCGAGCAGCCGGCGAGGAGCACGGCCAGCGCGGCCCAGACGAGCGGGCGGGTCATCTCCGAACCATCACTTGCCGCTGATCGCCTTGACGACCTGATCGGTCAGATCGACCCCGCCGTACAGGACGACGTCGCGGCTCAACACGATCGCAATGCCCTGCGATCTCGCGACCTTGTCGATGGCGGCGCGGATGTCTTTCTCGAGGGGGCCGAGCAGCTCCTGGCGCTTCTTCACGAGATCCTGGTTGACCTTGTTCCGAGTCTCCGCCTGCTGCTCCGGCGTCATCGTCTTCATGCGCTGCTGCGCGTCGGCGATTTGGGCCTGCGCGTAGTCCTTCAGGGCCGCCTCCGCGCTCGCCTTCTTCGGATGGCCTTCCACCGCCTTGGCCATGTCCACGTACCCGATCGTGAAGGACTGCCCGAAAGCCGGGCCCGATCGGGCCACGATGAATCCGGAAGCGGCGAGCACGATGATCACCGCCGCCGCGATACCGATGCTCCTGGCGTTCCACCTCATGATGCCGGTCCCTCCTCTTAGAATTGCGTCCCGGTGGAAATCCACACCTGCGACCCTTCGGGGCTGACTCCGTAGTCGAGCCGGAACGGCCCGACGGCGGTCTTGACCTGGATGCCGAGCCCGACATCCCCCTTGAAGATCAACTGGGATCCCGTTGGCTCGGCGTCTCCCGCCTCGACGAACACGACACCGTTGATGCCGCCAAAACTGTGAAGCAGCGGCAGCTCGCTGATCGGGAACCGGTACTCCAGCTGCGCGAAGGCCATCTCGTCCCCGCGAAAGCGGCTGGTCACGTACCCCCGCAGCGCCGCCTGTCCCCCGAGGTAGAGCTGCTCTTGAATCGGCAGCGGGGTGGCGGAGTACCCGAGATGCACGTGTCCCACCAGCGTGTCCGCGGCCGTGACCGGGATGAAGTGGGCGTAATCGAGCTCGTACTTCTGGAACGAGAACGACCCGCCGAGCACCCGGAAGGCGAACTCGCCGATGAGCTGGAGGTGGTCCCCGGCCGCCGGGTTCACGGGATCGTCCCGCGTGTCCAGGGCGGCTCCGAGGATCAGGGCGTTGACCTGCCCGGGGGTGAACGGGAAGCTCCCCGGCGGCGGGGTGCCGATGAGGGGGGGGCCGAAGGTCGTGGTCACGGCCTTGATCCCGTAGTTGACCGAGGTGTTCGGGCTGAGCGGGGATGTGAAGGAGAGGAATCCTCCCACCTGGGTGAGGTCGTACTGGAACGAATTGTTCAGCCCCAGCGTGTAGTCGGTCGGGATCGTCGTCGTGTTGAACAGCTGGGTATCGAACACCGTGCGGCTCCCCTCGAAGTACGGCTCATGGAACGAGATGGCCAGGCCCGTGCCGAACAGCGCGGTGCTGCTGTACTCGATCCGCACGGACTGTCCGTTTCCGCCGAAGTCGATGTCACGCAGGCCGACGAACCCCTCGATCCCGGTCTGGTTGCTGAAGCCGGCCCCGAAGCTCACCGTGGCCGTTTTTTGTTCGGTGACCGAGATCGTGACGTCGACGGTATCGGGCTGCGCGCCGGGGCCCGGCTGCGCCTTCACGTCCGAGAAGTATTGGAGCTGGAAGAGACGCCGGAGGCTGGCATTGACCTCGTTGACGTTGAACACGTCGCCCGGCTTGAATCCGAGCTCGCGCAGGACGACGTACTCGTGGGTCTTGACCAGCCCGTCGACCTTGATCGTCTCGATCCGCCCCTCGGTCAGCGCCACCCGGAGCACGCCCTCGGGGCTGACCGAGACATCGGCGACGCGGGCCAGGATATAGCCTTTGTCCTGATACAGCTTCTCGATCGCCCGCAACCCGTTGCGCATCCTGACGGTGTTCAGCACCTTGTCCGTCGCGACCCCGAGCCCTTTCAGAAGCTCCGGCGTGGGGACGATCGTGTTGCCGGTGATGTCGATCGACGTGACGATCGGGTTCTCCACGACGACGAACGCCACCCGGACCCCGTCCGGCAGCGGCTCGAACCGGACCACCACGTCCGCGAACGCCCCCAAGTTGAGGATCGCCTGGACGTCGTTGCGGAGCTTCTCGTCGTTGAGAGGATCGTTCGGCCTGGTGGACACGACCGCGAGGATCTGATCGGTGGGGACGTGCTCGTTCCCGCGCACAACGATCTCAACCACCTTCTGCGGCGGGAGGGTCTGCGGCGGAACCCCCGGCTGCGGGACAAAGGGACCGGGAGGCACGAGGCCGGGCGGGGCCGGCTGACCCGGCGGCTGCGAGGGAGTCGAGGGCGGCTGCGCGGGGGGCGGCTGGAACTGGGCCCGGGGCAGCGCCGCGACCCGCGGCCGGGGGTGGGCGGTCAGGCCGGCCGGCGCCGCCGTCACAAACAGGATGGCCCACGGCACGCCAAAAGCCACCAGGCGCGCCGCCCGACTTCGAGGAGGTATCATCACCGCTCCTTACCTTGATATCGCCGGGACGCTCCCGTCGCCGCCGAATCGCAGCGACACGCCGATGGAGGTGCCTCCAGATGCGTCACCCCCCGGCGGGACGTCCGGTCCCCAGAACGGATCGGGGGCCGGCCGATCCGGCCGCGCGCCTGCGGGGAAGCCCACAAACGGGAGAATTCTCCCGCTCTCGAATCGGAGGACCCCCCGTCCCCCATCTGCCGCGGCCACCACCTGACCCATACGAGGTGTCCCGGCCTGCGGGACGGACCCGAGAGGCCGCAGCAGGGCGGATGCGGCCGCGACGAGCAGGCCGGCCGCCGCCACCGCCGCCCAGACCACCCTCGCCGGACGCCGATGGCCAATCGACGCCTGCGCGCCCATCAGGACGCCCGATTCGCGGGCGCGGCGGATCTCCGCCTCGGCGAGCAGCAGCCGGAGCACCACCTGCCGCACGTTCCCCCGCGCGCAGTCTCCCCGCGCCCGCCGGAGCCATGCCTCGGCATGGCGGATGTGCTCCAAGATTCCGGACGGCTCGGCCCCGCCGCTCATTCCTGTGTCCGCATCCCGGCGGGCGCCGGCACCAGATGCGCCTGGATCCGCTGCACCGCTTGCTTCTGCAGGCGATAGAGGTGCGATAGGCTGATGCGGAGTTCGCCGGCGATCCGTCTCGGCTCCTCCTTGCGAAAGAACGCGTGGAGGATCCGCCGCTCCCGCGAGGGGAGCCGGTCGATCGCCGCGACCACCTGCTCGACCACCACCGCGTCTTCCACGTGCGCCAGGCTGTCCTCCGCTCCCGGGTCCTGGATGCGCTCCAGCAGCGCCTCCGGCAGGGTCTGGACGCTTCCGGCCGCCGCGCGCGGCCGTTCGCGGTGCAGCGCATTGAGGATGCGGCCTCGGATCCGGTAGGCGGCGTAGGTGCTGAACCGCGCTCCCCGCGCCGGATCGTATCGCTCCACCGCCTCGATCAGCCCCACCGTCCCCTCCTGGATCATGTCCATGACGATCTCCTCGCGC
>DATHLI010000156.1:0-4808 GCA_035488355.1 bacterium
ATCCCCACGAGGCCCAGCGCCCCGCCGGTGATCGTGAGGTTGAGGGCAATGACGCGGACGACTTCGCCGAAGGCCAGCGTCGCGATGGCCAGGTAGACCCCGCGCAGCCGGAGGGACGGGATGCCGATGATCGTCGCGACGGCGGTCGCGAGCCCGGCGCCGCTGAGCAGGGCGGCCCAGAGCGGGGCGTGGAAGTCGCGCGTGAGAATCGCGGCCGCGTACCCGCCGATGGCGGCGAGCGCGGCGTTGCCCAGGGAGAGCTGGCCCGCCATCAGCGTCACATAGATGGAGAGGGCGAGCAGCGCCGCGACCCCGGAGAACAGGATCAGCGTGCTGTAGGCGTTGTAGAAGGACAAGAGCGGCGTCATCTCACCATCCCGGCGCCCGCCCGGGCCCCGGCCGCCATCAGGCCTCCCGGCTGCGCTGCCGACCGAGCAGGCCCGTCGGCCGGACGATCAGCACGAGAAACAGCAGCCCGAAGGCCACCCCATCCCGGTAGCTGCTGTTCAGGTATTGGACGATCATGATTTCGCCGATCCCCATGACCAGGCCCCCGAGCACGGCGCCGCCGATGTCCCCCATGCCGCCGAGGATGATCGCCGCGAGCCCCTTGAGCCCGTAGGCGTTGCCCATGAACGGGGAGACGCTTCCCTGCAGCAGCATGCCGATCAGCACTCCCGCGACGCCTCCCAGCGCGGAGCTGAGGAAGAACGTGAACACCACGACCCGGTCGAAGGGAATCCCGAGGAGGGTCGCCGTCGCCGGGCTCTCGGCGACCGCGCGCATGGCGACTCCCACCTTGGTGCGGATCAGGAGGAAGCGGAGGCCGATCAGCAGGAGGATCGTGATCGCCAGCACGAGGATTTGTAGGAGGCTCACGGTGAGGCCGCCGCCCGTGAAGAACCGCAGCGGCACGGTCCCGGGCGGGTAGCTCAGCGGCTCGGACCCCCAGAGGATCTGCGCCAGGTTGACGAGGATCAGCGCGACGCCGATGGAGGTGATCAGGGACGCCAGGCGCCCCGCCCGCCGGGCCCGCAGCGGCCGGAAGGCCACGACATCGATGACGATGCCGAGCACTCCGGTGCCGATGGAGGCGCCGAGCAGCGCGATGACGAGGCCCGCGCCGAGGGACGTGAAGAGCGTGTACGCGAGCAGCGCGCCCACGGCCAGGATCGCGGCGTGCGCCAGGTTGATGATCTCCAGCACGCCGAAGATCAGCGTGAAGCCGAGCGCGAAGAGCGCGTAGACCGACCCCAGGGAGATGCCGTTGATGAGCTGCTGCAGGAAGACGGTCATGTCGCGGGGCGCGGCGCCAGGGGTGGGCCCCTGCGCGCGCCTACTTCGGCGGGTTCAGTTCAATGAACCGGCCGCCCCGAACGACGGCGACGTACGTGCGCGGCTGGTCCACGTCGCGCGTCGCGGTGAACCCGATCCTGCCGAGGGGGGTCTCGAAGCTTTTGATCGTCGTGAGCGCCTCGGCGATCTTGCTGCGCTGGGTGCCGATGTCTTCGGCGCCCGTGAGGCCGGCCCGCCGGACCGCCTCGGCCACGACCTGGGCGCCCGCGTAGGCCTGGGCGGCGAACTGATTGGGCTCCTTCTTGTACTGGTCCCGGTAGGAGTCGTAAAATCTGAGGTTCACGGCCGTGGGCGCGCTGGGCACCCACGCGGTCCCGACGATCAACCCCTCGGCGGCCGCCCCCGCGCGGGTGATGATGTTGGTGTCGTTGAACCCGTTCCCGCCGATGAAGGGGACCGTGATCCCCAGGTTCCGCGCCTGGATCAGCAGCAGGGTGCCCTCGCGCGCCAGCGCGCTGACGACGATCGCCTGCGGCCCCGCCGCTTTCGCCTTGGTCAGCTGCGCCGAGAAGTCGCTGTCCCCGCGGGCGAAGGTGATGGTGTCGGCGACCTGAATCCCGTTCTTCTGCAGTTCGTCGGCGAACGTCCGGTAGCCAGACACCGTGAAGTCGTCGGCATTGTCGTACAGGACCGCCACCCGCTGGAGATTGAGCACCTGCTTGGCGACGGCCACGGACTTGGGGATCTGCAGGACCTCCGGGGCGGACACCCGGAAGACGGTGGCGCCGATCTCCGGGATCCCCTTCGCGGTGTTGCTGACGCCGACGACCGGGACCCCCGCCTGGACGGCCAGCGGGTCGGCGCCGAACGCCTGAGAACTCAAGACCGGGCCGAGGATCGCCGCGACCTGGTCGCGCTGGATGAACTTCTGGAAGACATTGATCGCCCCGTCGCGGCCGCCCCCGGTGTCCTCGAGGATCGGGTCGATCCGCACGGCTCCCCGCTCATTGATCTGCTTGAACGCGAGGAGGAAGCCGTTGCGGATCGGCTCGCCGTAGACCGAGATGTCCCCGGTGATGCCGACGGCCAGTCCCACCTTGACCGGCCGGCTCTGCGCCGCCCATGCGGCGCGCCCGGCGAGGCCCGGGTGCGACAGCATCGTCAGGGCCAGCACCGAGACCCACACTCGCGTCCACATCAAGGCACCGCCTGTGTTTTCGGAGAGGATACGACGATCGGCGGGGGTTTCCTTCGGGATCGGTCGGGCCCCCAGGGCTCCGGGGGGAAACGGGCGCGGGCTTCGGGCCGGTCCCGGCCCGAAGCCCGCGGTGAGGAACGTGCCTAGTCGTCCCTGGGCTTGCCCACGGTGCTGCGGGGGAAGAACACGTAGTAGACGTCCTCCTCCGGCACCGTCCCTGCGCGCGGCCGGGTGTCGGCCCACACGACATATGCGCCGGACGCATTGGCGGCAACGCCGATGTGGTCCCCGAGGAAGCCTGACTCCATGGGGTTGTTGGCGTCCGTCAGGTTGGGCATGGACGCGGTCGTGAGGCGGAAGTGCCTGAAGGAGCGCCCGCGGTTGGTGGATACGGCCAGGGTGATGTCGTTGCACCCTGTCGACTCGCAGCCGAACTGGCGGTCGTAATAGGCGATATAGATGGTCCCATCCGGCCCCACGGCCATCCAAGACTGCCACTGGGCCGCTCCGCTCTCATCGTCGTTGCTCACCAGCCTGGGCGAAGACCAGGTCTGCCCGCCGTCGTTCGAGGACGCGATGAACACGTCGTTGTTGTGGTCGCCGCACGGCTCGACGGGGAAGCCGTCGCTGTCTGTCGCGCACGGCCCGGCGTTGCGGAAGTCGGACCAGGAGAAGTACAGCCGCCCTCCGTCCTCGCCGGTCGGGTCGATGGCGCCCGCGCCGTAGTCGTTCACCCGGTAGCCGTTGGGCGGCAGGCACTGCCGGTCGGCGCCGCAGCCCGCGATCGGCGCGGAGAAGGGCTGGGTGTCGAAGTCGTCGGCGATCTTGAAGGGTCCGACCCAGTTGGCCGACTTCGTGCAGTCGGCGGTCCCCAGGCACTTCACCATCATCTGCTGGGCGACGAGCGTCGGCGTGTTGTTGTTGTTGAAGAAGACGTAGAGGGTGCCATCCGGACCGGCGACCGGCCAGGAGCCCTGGTCAAAGTTGCACTCGTTGGCGGCTTCCGCGAGATCGAAGAGGTTGCCGAGGACGCAGGCATCGCTGGTCCCGCTGATCTCCACGCCCGGAGAAAACGTCGCCCCGCCGTTCGTGGACTGGGCGAAGTAAATGGGGCTCTCGAAGGTCGTGAGGCCGTCGGGCGACGACCGGAAGCGCGTCCAGGTCACGTAGACGTTATCCCGTTTGGGGCTGCCCGGGTGGGCGTCCGCGGCCATGAACGGCTTGTCGTTGAAGATCGCAGGGTCGTTGTCGTTGGCCACGACGCCGGGGGGATTGTTCGAGAGGCTCTGGGTGGGTCCGGGGGCCGGGGTGTGGAAAAACGCGCCCCCGAACGCGGCGTTGGACTTGGTGATCACGATCCCATTGGCCGCCGCCACGACGTCAAACACGACGCAGCCGAAATAGGCGTTGCTCCGGGAGTCGAACACGACCATCGGGTCGCTCGCGGCGTCGGCCGTGTGCCCATCGTTCAGGATGTATTGGTAGAAGGGCGGAAGCTGGTCTCCCCAGTGCTGACCCCGATCGAAGGAATAGTCGATCCCGCAGTGGTTGTAGCCGATGCGGCTGTCGTTCTGCCCCGCGATCAGGTGGGTCGGGTCGCCGCGGTCGACGGCGATCATTTCCTCCGCCTGCCGCTGGAAGGAGCAGTCCTGGTTCACCCGGATGTTGTTGAACCGGCCGGTGAAGACGTTGGGGCAGCCGAGGGTGCGGATCACGATGCCGCTCGAGAGACTGCTTTGTGTGGCGGCCCGGCGGACGGCGCCGGGGAGCGCGCCTTCCCCGTACCTGGCGTGCAGCCCGGCCTGCACCACTCCGCTGGAGAGGCTCTGCTCGTGAGGCTTGGGAGCCATTTGGCCCAGGGCAAGCCGGATGGCGTGCTCCAGGGCGAGGTTGGTCTTGGGGACGATCGGTTGTGACGTCATCGTCCCGCTCATGATCCCCATGACAAGCAGCAATGCGAGGACGCCGCCCACAATCCGCTGAAACCTCATACCCCCCCCTTGATATAGTGATCTGCGCTGCCGTTCTCGGGCGCGTTTCGGCTTCCGTCAACGCGGCCCGGTTCCCTCACCCCCTCGTCCACATCAAGGCACCGCCTGTGTTTTCGGAGAGGATACGACGATCGGCGGGGGTTTCCTTCGGGATCGGTCGGGGTCCCCGAACTCCGGGGGGAAAACGGGCGCGGGCTTCGGGCCGGGACCGGCCCGAAGCCCGCGGTGAGAAGCGTGCCTAGTCGCTCGAGCCCCCGCCCACGGTGCTGCGGGGGAAGAACACGTAGTAGATGTCCTCCTCCGGCACCGTCCCCGCGTGCGGC
>DATHLI010000157.1:0-7484 GCA_035488355.1 bacterium
ACGTGCGGATCGTCCTCCGGCTCCGGGACGAAGATGAACGCGGCCTTGTTCTTGTACTGGGCGAGGTGCCGGTCCACGCAGTTGTAGCACGCGTTGAGCCGGCCGCCCACGAACCACTTCCAGAATGGGGCATCGCTGGTGTCGAGCGTGGTGTGCCAGTATTGATCCCAGGAGAGCAGATCGGCGTACTCCCTGAAGCAGTCCGGGAAGCGGTCAAGGCTAAAGCGTTCCATGATCCCCGGGTCGGTGAGGTTGGCCTGGCCGATGAATTTTGCGGAGGGTTGATAGGTGCCTTCCTCTTTCCAGTGGACGGCGATCTCCGCCTCGCTGACCGTCACAGACTGCGTGTCTTCCCGGGTGCGGGCCATGGGGTAACCCTCCTTCGGTGCGCGACCCCTTCCCCAGAGGTCTGTTCCGCATGTTCCTTTCCGGCATTTCCCTTCCATTGTAGTGCCCCATCAGGCTTCCGGGAAAGGGGGGTATACTACTGCCTCCGGCCGAGGTGGCCAGGGCCCCCCGGCCTCACCGGGCGCCGCTCACCACAGAGGCGCGCCTTCGCGGCCCGGCCCCCGGTTCCTGCGAGGCGCCGTCAGGCACGCGTGACTGCGTTGGGCAGTCGCACCCCCTTTCCGGCCACCCGCACAGTGGCGCTTCCGGCGTCGGAGTGGATTGTCAGCGTCTCGCTCACGAGATCCTCACCGTGTGGGGTGAACGAGATCTTGATGGGGATCGTGCCCCCTTCCGGGAGGGACCCGCCGATGGGGTGGCCGTTCAAGGCGTGACCGATCCGGAACGGGGGAAGCACCGACGGAACGTTGATGTGGATGCTCGTGGTGGGCAGCACAGCGGTGGGAGGCGTTGCAGAGGGCGAAGCGCTCCAGGGATCAGGGGCCATCGTCGGCCAAGGGTGACGTTCCCAGCCCATCCACCACTTCGCCGCGTCCGGGGGCACAGGCCCGGCCGACATGTTTCGCACGATGAGAATTGCTGAGGCCTCCCGGCCGATGGCGGTGTCCATAAAGTTTACCGAATTGGGTGAGACGCCGACGTGAGGGTGGACCTTGCCGAAGAGGGTGAGCCGTTCCATGATGAGCTCGGCGAGCGCCTGTTTCTTTGAACGGACGGAGGCGAGCCATCCCCCCCGGGGAGCGGCAGGGAGAGCGCCGGCAAAGAAATCGGGGAGCGGTTGACCGTGGGCCCCGCATTCGTCCACCCAGATGCCGACCCTTAAGTTGGTGATGGCGTCGGAGTTCTCGCTGAGCCGATTGAACAGCTCCGGATCTCCCGCGGCGTGGAGCACGTCGGCGGCCCGCATGTACCCGTATCCCATCGCAATCCAGATCAGGCCGGGCTCGACGTTCATCCCCAGGCTGAGATTCTTGAGGGTGCGCTGGATCACGGCCGTCGGTACCGCGAAATGACCGGGGGGATTCAGGGCATTGAACAGCATCGAATCATAGGCGATCCCGACGACTTTTCCTGAGACCATCCCAAACCCGCTGCCATCGACCGCGGGCACACCCGTGCGGTAGGGAGTGACGACCCCGGTCGCCGGCCCGGCGATCGCAAAGACCCGCGTCGCCCCGGCATCAAGAGCCGCCTGGACGGGCAGGAACGTTCGAGCGCCGCCATCGATGTAGTGATGCCGGTTGAGCCGCACCGGCGGGAAGAACAGCGGAATGGCCGCGGACGCCATGACGGCCTGGGTCGGGTCCACCGCCGGCTCCTCCGAGGGATCGCTGAACCTGCCATGCTCATCAGGGTCGATGAACTGACCGTGCTCATTGACGAGCCGCAGTTGCCCGCTTTCCAGCTGCGTCACCGCCATCCGAAGCTTGATGCCCAGCGGAAACGTCGGAACGGTGGGGCGGTTGAGGCCGTCGAAGATTCGCCGCTCGAGAGGGGAAGGATCGGCCGTTGAATTCTGCTGTAGGAATTGATTGACCGCGCCCTTGACCTGGTTGACGCTCCGAAGCGTCACGATCGCGCCCAGCAGGATGACCGGGATGCCTAACGGTCCCGATCCCAGGGCCGCCCGAAGCAGCCCCGGCACCCCCACGGCTCCCACGGCCTTGAACAGATTCTGAGTCAACAGACCCCTGACTTCGCCGGGAAGATTCGCCAGCCAGGGCTGTTCGATGTACAGGTCGCTGCTGTCGCGCAGGCCCAGCCAGGTGGCTTCCAGGGTGTCGAGTCCGCCCTCGCCCTGCGCAATGGCGGCCGCGTTGATCGCCCCTGCCGATGAGCCGCAGACGATATCGGGGATGATTCCGCGATTGTGAAGGTACCTGAGGGCGCCGACCTGAAAGTCGCCATCCACCCCGCCAACGCTCAATACGAACGCGACCGGCATGCCTCGGATCCTCAGAGCTTCCGTCCGCGGGCGTGCGAGTGCCGCGGGCGGCGCAGCAGGAGGATACTGTTGAACTGCAGCGCCCGTCAAGAGGACAAAACCCTGCTTTGGGGCCACCATCGCATGGCGCTAGGGGCATCCTCCTTTTGTCTGTCGGGTTTTCCGCCGCAGGCACATCCCCCGCGGGTTCAGAAGATTCCTGGAAGAGGGACCCCGGTCGCGCGCGCCCAAATGGACACGGCCTGAGCGGTGGTCGGGGGTGGTCGACCCGGGAGGCGGAGTGCATGAGCGCTGAGGCATGGGAGAGCCTGGCGGCCTGGTACGACGAGAAGCAGGGCGACGAGGGCGATCTCTGGCACCGGACCCTCATCGATCCCGAGCTGCTCCGCGTGGTGGGCCCCGTCACCGGGCTGCGGGTGCTGGACCTCGCGTGTGGAAACGGCTACCTGGCCCGGCGCTTCGCCCGGATGGGCGCCGCCGTGACGGGTGTGGACGCTTCAGCGCCGATCATCGCACGGGCGCGCCGGCGTGAAGCCGAGGCTCCTCTCGGGATCGCCTACCATGTCGCGGATACCGCGCGGCTGGAGATGCTCGAGGATGCAAGGTTCGATGTCGCGGTGTGCAACATGGCGCTCATGGATATCGAGGACGCCGCCGGCGCCATCAGCGAGACGGGCCGGGTGCTTCTTCCCGGCGGGCGCTTTATTGCACCGTCATTCACTAGACCGCAAAGAGGCGCTGCGCCGGCCGGGTCAGCCGCTCCGCGCCGTCCGGCGTGACCGCGAACTGATCCTCGATCCCCACGGCGCCTTCGCCCGGGAAGACGATCTTGGGCTCCACACAGAAGACGTGCCCCGGCTCCAGCGGCCGCGTCCAGCCCTCCGCCAGCACCGGCCACTCGTCCAGTTCGAGTCCGACCCCGTGGCCGATATACCGGGCGCGCAGCGAGCCCCGGCCCATGAACTGCTCGGCGTATCCGAGCGCCTCGGCGCGCGCGACCGCGCGGCGGTAGAGGTCCTGCGGCGTCACGCCCGGCCGGATCGCGGACTGGACATCGGTGAGGATCGCGACGGCGGCGTCGTGCGCGCGGGTAAACTTCTCCGCCATCGCCCCGATCACGAGGGTGCGGGTCTGATCGCACAGGTAGCCGTCCAGCGCCGCCACGTAGTCGAAGATCACCGGCTCTCCCGCCACGATGCGGCGCCACCCGGCGCCGGTCGGGCTCGCCGCGCTCGGCCCCGCGCCGGCGAGCGGGATGTCGGGGAAGCTCTGCAGGGCCCCCGCGTCGCCGCCGGAGACCTGGCCGTAGAACATCTCCTGGTTCCATCCCCGCATGTGCACGAGCCCCTGATGGCCCGCCCGCCGCGCCGCGGCCTCGATGCGGCCAGCCAGGTCCAGTTCCGTGATGCCTTCCCGCAGGGACGCGACCGCGGCCTCGAGCATTACCGCCGAGAGCCCTCCGGCCGCCCGCTGCTTGTCCAGTTCGTACGGGGACTTGACCGCCCGGATCGTCCTGATCGCGGCCGACACGTCCACCCACGCCGCGTCCTCGAAGACCGCGGCGAGGCGGTCCCGGACCGCAACCGGGAGCACGTCGTGCTCGAGCCCGAGCCGCCGGGGAGCGCGGCCGGCGGCTCCCCGAAGGAGATCGGGCAGCTGCCGGAAGGACTCGAGCGCCACGATCTCCTCGAGGGCGCTCTCCGTTTTCGCGCGTTCGAACACACGGCGGACGGCATACACCGGCCTGCCGTCGGCGGGCACGAGGAGCGTGCCGCTCTGCATCGACCCGGTGAAGTAGAAGAGGTCGATGTTCTGGCTGATCAGGGCGGCGTCGAGCTGCTGGGTCCGGAGGTGGCGCTGCAGCGCGCCGATCCGATAGTCGAGCTCATTTCGGGGGGTCGAAGGCACTCGGGCGCTCCTGGGGAATGTGATGGGCAGGCGCCGTCCTGGGATCGGGTCCGCGCATCTTTCGCGCTAGGTCCGCGGCCCCCCTGCCCCCAACCCGAGATAGGCGTTCCGCACCCGCGGGTTGTTGAGGAGCGCCGGCGCGGCGTCCTGCAGGGCAATCCGGCCGGTCTCGAGCACGTAGCCCCGGTCCGCGTGGCGGAGCGCCACGGCCACGTCCTGCTCGACCAGGAGCACGCTCGTCCCGGCGCCGCGGAGACGGTCCACGGCCCCCATCAGCATCCGGATGGCGATGGGCGCGAGCCCGAGGGACGGCTCGTCGATGAGGAGCAGCCGGGGGTGGGCCATCAGGGCGCGCGCGACCGCCGCCATCTGCTGCTCGCCGCCGCTGAGCTGGCTGGCGGTCAGGGTGAGGCGGTCGCCGAGCGCGGGAAAGAGGTCGAGCACATACGCGAAGTCGCCGGCGATGCCGGCCTTGTCATCCCGGGCGTATGCCCCGAGGAGCAGATTCTCGCGGACCGAGAGATCGGCGAACAACCGGCGTCCCTGGGGGACGTGGGCGACGCCCAGGCGGACGATCTGCTCGGGGGCGAGCGCGGTGATCTCCCGGCCCGCGAAGCGCACGTTCCCCCGCCAGGGCCGACCCAGGCCCGAGATCGCGCGGAGGAGCGTAGATTTCCCCGCGCCGTTCGGCCCGATCAGGGCCACGGTTTCGCCCGGGCGGACGTCGAGCGAGACCTCCCAGAGGACCTGCACCGCGCCGTAGCCGGCGTCGAGGCCCTGCACCTGGAGCAGCGGCGCCTCCCGCGCGGCCGCGCTCACGGCGGCGCGCTCTCGGGCCCCGCGCCGTGGTCGGTGCCGAGGTAGGCGCGGATCACCTCCGGGGCGGCGGTGACCTGGGCCGGCGCGCCCTCCGCGATCTTCCGGCCGTGATGGAGCACCACGACGCGGTGGCTCAGGCCCATTACCGCGCGCAGCACGTGCTCGATCACCAGGAGAGCGATCCCCCGGGCGTTGACCCGGCGCAGCATCTCCATCGCGGCATCGACCTCGGCCGGGGTCAGCCCCGCCATGACCTCATCCAGGAGCATCAGCCGGGGCCGGAGCGCCAGCGCCTTCGCCAGCTCCAGCCGCCGCAGGTCGGGCGTCGTCAGCGCCCGCGCCGGGAGATCGCGCTTCGGCCCGAGCCCCACGATCTCGAGCACCGCGTCGGCCTCCCGCAGGGCGGCGGCCACGCCGGGGGCGGGATCGGCGCGGAAGAGCGCGGGAACCGCGACGTTCTGGCGGACGGTCATGGTGCGGAAGGGCTGGGCGATTTGAAACGTGCGCGCGAGCCCCAACCGGGCGATCGCCGGCGGCTGCAGCCCGCGCAGCGCGTGTCCGTCGAACGTCACGGCGCCGTCCGTCGGCGGCTCCAGGCCGGTGATCAGGTTCACGAGCGTGGTCTTGCCGGCGCCGTTGGGCCCGATGAGCCCCACGATCTCGCCCGGTCCGACCGCCAGGTCCACGTGATCGACCGCGACGAGCCGCCCGAAGAGCTTCGTCAACCCCCGGCCCTCGAGCAGCGGCATCAGATCCTGCTCTCCCGCAGGTCGGCGCGGATGGCCTCGATCAGGCCGCCGCGCGCGCGGACAATCTCGGCCAGCCCCCGGGGGGCGAAGATGACGAGCAGGCACACCAGCGCCCCGAAGAAGACGTTGTGGAAGAAGACGGAGATGTTGGTGAGGAGCACGTCGAGGCTCTTGAGGATGACCGCGCCCGCGAGCGGTCCCAGCGCCGTTCCCGGACCGCCGAAGAGGGTCATGACGATTGCCTGGATCGTAAAGTCCACGTTGAACACGGTCGGCGGGTCGATAAACGTGAACCAATAGGCGTAGATGCCCCCCGCGATCCCGAAGAAGAAGGCGCTGGCCGCGTAGGCCAGGATCTTGTACGGCAGCGGGGCGATGCCCAGGACCTGGGCGGCATCCTGGTTCTCCCGGATCGCCGCGATCGCATACCCCACCCGCGAGCGGGGCAGCGCGAATCCCGCGGTCACCGCGAGGACGAGCGCCGCGAGCGTCCAGTAGTAGAACGTCGTGAAGCTCCGGGCCACGGGGAGGTTCATCCCGGATCCGCCGCCCGTGATGTCGAGGTTGGCCGCGAGCTGCTGGAGGACGATCATGAACCCGAGGCTGGCGATCGCGAAGTAGTGCCCGCGCAGGCGGAGGAGCACCGACCCCATCGCCGCCGCGGCGCCGATCGACAGGATCCCCCCGCCCACGAGCGCCGGGGCGAACGGGAGGTGAGCGTGGAGCATCAGGATCCCGGTCGTGTAGGCGCCGATGCCGATGAACGCGGCCGCGCCGAAGTCCGGATAGCCCGTGTACCCTCCGATGAGGTTCCACCCCGAGGCGAGCATCCCGAACATGAAGATCCCCGTGATGACCCGGACGTAGTAGGTGCCGGCGAAGACCGGGATGGCCACCGCGGCGGCGAGCGCGGCCGCGGCGAGGATCGCGCCGGCAGTAACGGGACGGCGTGGCGCCTGACGGCTCATCCGCGGAACCGGCGCGCCCGGCCGAAGAGCCCGGCGGGACGCACGAGCAGGACGAGGATGAGCACGCTGAAGGCGACGATGTTGTCGAAGTTCGGCCCGAGCCACCAGGCCGCGTAGGTTTGCAGCAGGCCCAGGACCAGCCCGCCGGCGAGGGCCCCGGGCACGCTGCCGAGCCCGCCCAACACGCAGACGACGAAGGCGACGAGCGTGTACCCGGCGCCCATCGCGGGGTAGATCGGGAAGCTGAGGCTGATCAGCCCACCGGCGATGCCCGCGGTGGCCGCGGCGAGGGCGAAGGTGAGGGCGTAGACGTGGGCGACCGGGATCCCCATCAGGCGCGCCGCTTCCAGGTCGGAGGCGGTGGCCCGGATCGCGCTGCCGAGCCGCGTGCCGGTCATCAGCAGGTGCAGCAGCGCCGCCGCCAGGACGGCGATCCCCAGGCTCGCGATCCGGACGACCGGCAGCGCGAGCGGTCCGGCGGTGAGGCTCCACCCGGAGTACGAGGTGGTCACCGAACGGATATCCGCGGTCCACGCCGCCAGCGCTAGGTTGGTGATCAGCAGGTCCAGGCCAAACGTCAGCAGGAACGTGATCAGGAACGACGCCCGGATGACCTGGTTGATCACGAACCGCTGCAGGGGATACCCGAGGGCAAAGAGGGCCGCCCCGGTGAGGGGCAGCGCGAGC